>NCET01000218.1 GCA_002280815.1 Flavobacteriales bacterium 32-34-25
AATCCTAACAATGATATCAAAATAACCAAAGAAAACTTAAACCACAATATTGATTTTCAACCCGTAGCATTCAAACAAATTATTCAAAATTTAATTTCTAATGCCATTAAATACAACGACAAAGAAATTACCGAAATAACAATTGCTTACGATCAGGAACTTCAGCAAATTACAGTAACAGACAACGGTCCTGGAATACCTGAAAATCAAGAAGAAAAAATATTCCAAATGTTCTACACCCTTGGACAATCCTCAAGAGGAGATTCGGGTACAGGAATGGGGTTGAATTTAGTTCGAAAACTAGCCGAAAGAAACGAGGTCAAGGTTCATTTCAATCCGCAATATAAAAACGGATCCGAATTTATAATTTCTAACTTAAAAACATCATAAATCAAAAAAAAGGAATTGCCAACCAGCAATTCCTTTTTTATTATCTTTTCAATGAAAAATGTGATTTGAACTCTTTAACCGCATTATTTTCTATATAACGAATCACAAACCAGTAATCATCAGCGGGTAAGAAATACCCATTGTAACTTCCGTTCCAGCCATCTCCATTAGGACTTATTTGTTTTAAAAATTTACCATATCGATCAAATATTCGAATATAAGCATTAGGCTGTGTATCTAGTTCTTTTACATTCCAATAATCATTAAAACCATCATTGTTAGGGGTAAAATACTTTGGGTAATTTATTACCAAAATATCGGTCTTAGTTATTGGCATACTACAACCCGCTTGATCCGTTACAGTTATAGAATGCGTTCCTGATGCAACATATTCAAAAACATTACTCGATTGAAAAAAAGCTTCAGTAACTGTCCAATTAAAATCGACTAAAGTATTTGATGGTATCACTGTAACCTCTATCGTTTGTTCGGTGGCACATTGTCCTGTATCAGGAATAAAAGTATAAGAATCGCTATTAAATTCATCAACCGTACGTGGATCCCAAATTCCAGTAACCCCCGTTGGAGAAGTTGTATCTAAGGTTGGCGCTGAATTTCCTGAACATATCGTAAAATCGCTAAAACCTGGACTATCTGGATTAACTGTAATTGTCATACTTTGTGGTCTAGCACACTCGTTGGTATTTGGTGTAAAAAGATAAGTCCTAGTAATTGTATTATCTATAACTGATGGAGTCCAAGTTCCATCAAAACCTTCTAAAGAAGTTGATGGTAAATTAGGTGGATTATCTCCCGCACAAATAGGTGCAATTTGATTAAATGTTGATTGTGTCAAAGTTAGACAAGGAACACTACAAGTAATTACTGAAAGATCGCAAGGATAGGTTGTATGTGATACTGATAAAGTAACTGATTGACCTGGAGACAATCCATTCACCTGCAAACTAGTAGGACCTGTAGTTCCTGAAATCGCAGAACCTCCATCAACAGAATAGCTATATGTATATTGATTAGGTAAACCAGCAGTATTTGTCCAATCAAAGTAAACTGCATTATATATTGTAGCAGGAGCAACAATTTGAGTACGATCACATCTATTTGAGTACGATCACATCTCAAACTTAATATTGAGGAGCCATTATCAGCTAGGACTCTTACTTCAATTCTAGTACGAGGTGTACTTTCTAAGCCACCTATGGTTTGTGTAACATAATAAGAAGTATTCGCAACAGTAGTTGTTGATGGAATTGGGGCAGATATAAATTCGGTACCTCCAGTTAGAGCACTATACCATCTTAAAGTAGCTGATGGATCTGTAGGCGTTGCAGTTAAAGCGGTTGCTGTACTTCCCTGACAATAATAAACTGGAGTAGAAACTGTTGGCTGAGCAAAAACACTAGAGCTAAATAACATATTAGCTAAGCAAACAAAGACAAGTAAAAGTAAATTCTTTTTCATTGTACTAATTTTAAAATAGATTGAGATTTGGGGAAATCCTATTACTAGGTAAATATATTAAAAAACCAAGTTTTAATAAAATTTATTGAGAAATATAAAACACATTATCACAATTAGCGAATTAATTCTAAAAAAAAAGACCCAACAAAAGTTGAGTCTTTTTTATATAATTGAAAAATAAATTATGCAGCTTCGTGTTGTTTTTCAACAGTAGTTTTTTCTTCTCTCGAAATTGTATCAACCAATACTGGTGTAGCAATAAACAATGAAGAATAAGTTCCTACCACAATACCTACTAACATAGCAAAGATAAATCCTCTGATTGATTCTCCACCAAAAAGGAACATAGTCAACAATACTATAATCATTGTTAATGAAGTATTTAACGTTCTTGACAATGTAGTATTAATAGAAGCATTTACGATACTTTCAAAACTTCCTTTGCGTTTTCCAAGGATAAACTCTCTAACCCTGTCAAATACAATTACAGTATCATTCATAGAGTATCCAATAACGGTAAGAATTGCAGCAATAAAGTGCTGATCCATTTCCATGTGGAAAGGCATGAATTTATAACATAAAGAGTAAATTCCTAATACAAAGACTACGTCATGTGCAACCGCAGCAATTGCTCCTAATGAATATTGCCATTTACGGAAAGAAATCATTAAGTATAAGAAAATAACTGCTAATGCACCTAGAACAGCCAAATATGAATTACTTTTAATATCTTCAGAGATAGAAGCTCCAACTTTAGACGCTTGTAATACCCCTACTTTTTTACCGTCAAAAGTATTAATGAATTTATCATAAGAAGTATTTGGGTAATATTTCGCTAAAGCGTTGTATAATTTCTCATTTACTTCTTTATCTACAGCAATACCATCTTCTTTGATTTTGTATTTTGTAGTGATCTTCAACTGATCTTCGTCTCCTAAAACTTTAGCTTCAACAGGAGTTCCGAAAGCAGTTGATAATTCTTCAGAAATTACAGAAGCATCTACTGGCTTTTCAAATTTAACTTGGAAAGTTCTTCCTCCAACAAAATCCACACCTTGATCTAATCCATTAACAAAGAAAATAGAAATTAAACTTACAATTACTACAATTGAAGAAAAGATATAAGTGAATTTCTTTATTTTAATAAAATCGTAGTTAAAATTAGTAAACCAATTTTTAGTAATGTTTGTACAGAAAGACAAATCAGCTTTTCCTAAAATATTTTTATCAATAAAAATTCTAGCTATAAAAATTGATGTAAACAATGAAGTAGCAATACCAATAAGTAAAGTTAAAGCAAAACCTTTAATTGGTCCTGTTCCAAAAATAAACAAGATTGCTCCAGTTAAAACGTGAGTTACGTTAGCGTCAATAATAGAACGCATTGCACCGTGCCATCCATAAGATGAAGTCACAGCCTCTGAAAGTGATTTGCCATCACGTAATTCTTCTTTAGCTCTTTCGTAGATAATAATATTTGCATCTACTGCTGTACCTAATGTTAATACGATACCTGCAATACCTGGTAATGTTAATACAAAACCAAAACTTGCCATAATTCCGAATAAGAAAAGTAAGTTTAATAATAAAGCTAAGTTAGCATACCAACCTGCTTTACCATAATAGAATATCATCCATAAACATACTAATAAGAATCCAACGATTGAAGAAGTCATACCTGCATCAATAGAAGCTTGTCCTAATGATGGACCAACAACAGTAGATTGAACAATATCGGCAGAAGCTGGTAATTTACCTGCATTCAACACGTTAGCTAAATCCTTAGTTTCTGTTACATCAAAAGCACCTGAAATTTCAGATCTTCCACCAGCAATAGGACCACTAGAAACACCCGGAGCCGAATAAACTACATTATCTAAAACAATAGCAATGTTTGTTTTTTGAGTATAAGCTCTTCCTGTTAATTCTTCCCAAACTTTAGCACCCTGAGGACTCATTTGCATAGAAACAGAAGGCTTTCCTAATTGGTCAAAAGTATCTTTTGCATCAGTTACAACACTTCCAAACATATCAGGAGTATTGTCTCTGTTTCCTCTTAAAGCGTATAATTCAACAACTTCAACTTCCTTTTGTTTGTCATCAGTAATTTTTGTTGGTTTTCCCCAAACAAATTTAACATAACGCAATTCAGCTGGTAATAAAATTTTAATATCTGCTCTTTTGAAATATCCGTTAATTGTAGCTGTATCTTTTGGAGAGAAAAGACCTAAAACAGGTCCACCACCTTGACCAACCATTTTATCTAACAAAGGATTATTCCCTTTTTTAGTAGCAGCAGAATCTTTAGTATCTGTCAATAAAGCACTCAATGAATCTTTAACTACAGCTTTAGTTTCTGTTTTAGCAACTTCTGTTTTCTTTAAAGCTTCGTTAGCAGCCATTAAATAGTTACCTACTTCTTCAATTTTGTATGTTTCCCAAAATTCAAGTTGTGCTTTACCACCTAATAATTTCTTAATTCTATCAACATCTTTAGCTCCAGGAAGTTCCACAAGGATTCTTCCAGTTTCCCCTAATTTTTGAATATTAGGTTGAGTAACACCAAATTTGTCAATACGCTCTCTTAATACTTTAAAAGCACTTTCAATAGACTCATCAACTTTTCTTTTGATTACTTTTTGAACATCAGCATCTGACATTTGGAAATCAACTCCACCTTCACCTTGCAATGATCTGTTTGCAAAAATATCAGGAGAAGCTAACTTAACAGTTCCTTTTGAATTCGCCTCAAAAGCTTCGAAAAATTTTTTTAAATAAGTTTTATTTCCTTCTAAATTAGCACTTGCATCAGCCAATGACTTATTAAAAACTGGATTTTTAGAGTTGTTAGACAAACCTTTTAAAACGTCTTTAATAGAAATTTGAAGAATTACGTTAATTCCTCCTTCTAAGTCAAGTCCTTTGTTGATTTGTTTGTTTTTTACTTCATCATAAGTAAAATCAGTAAATCCAAGATTCAATATCTTTTCTTTACCAATAGAGTCTAAATATTTCAGCTCTTTATCAGGATTATCTCCTGCAAAAACTTTAGCATCACTTTTGACGTTGTTTGCCACAAAAGTGAAAGAAAGTTGGTAAATACTTACCAATGCAAATAGAATTGCAAAAAATTTAATAAGTCCTTTATTCTGCATTATTACTAAAAATTAATTATTTTAAATTTATTATTTTGTGTTAAATCCTTATAAACAAGATTTTAGCCACCATTAATCTAAAAAATAGAAAAACAGATTAAGCCAAATATTTTTTAAACCGAGCAAATATATAATTCTGGTTAAGATTAACCAATTTATTTATTAATTAATCTCAAAAAAAAGACTGCAAAATTGCAGTCTTCACTTTATATGTGAAAAAAATCTAAGCCAGAACCGACTTTAAAGCGTCATTCATCACTCTAACTGCATCGGCACTTTTAGCAAATAATGCTTTTTCCTGATCGTTTAATTGAATGGTTAGAATCTCTTCTACCCCATTTTTACCAATAATACACGGCACTCCAATACAAATATCATTCTGACCGTATTCCCCTTCAACATAAACCGAACAGGCAATCATTCTTTTTTGATCATTCAAAATACTATCTACTAAGAAAGCAACTGATGCTCCCGGCGCATACCAAGCTGATGTTCCTAAAAGTCCCGTAAGTGTTGCCCCTCCTACCATTGTATCAGCAGCTACTTTTTGCAAAGTTTCTTCCGATAAAAATTGCGAAACCGGAATTCCATTATAAGAAGCCAAACGTGTTAACGGAATCATGGTTGTATCACCATGACCACCTATAACCATTCCCGACACGTCATTTGCTGGTTTATCCAAGGCTAAAGACAAATAGGTTCTAAAACGGGAACTATCTAAAATACCTCCCATTCCAATAATCCTATTTTTTGGCAAACCAGTCGATTTCAATGCCAAATAGGTCATTGTATCCATTGGATTTGACACCATCACAATTATAGTATTCGGAGAATATTGAAGTACATTTTCTACTACACTCTTTACAATTCCAGCATTGATACCTATTAATTCCTCACGAGTCATTCCTGGTTTTCTAGGAATTCCTGACGTAACAACAACAACATCACTATTTGCTGTTTTTGAATAATCATTGGTAACCCCAATTACTCGGGTATTGAATCCTGTATCAGTAGCACATTGCATAATATCCAAAGCTTTCCCTTCGGCAAAACCTTCTTTAATATCTAACAACACTACTTCACTTGCAATTCCTCTATAAGAAATAACATCTGCACAGGTTGCTCCAACATTTCCTGCTCCTACAATAGTAACTTTCATATTTTAACGTTTATTCGGGTTATAAAAATTGGTTAACTCCCGCTAATCTACAATTTATTGCTCAAATTAACCACCGAATAAACTATTTTTTATGCATCAATATTAGCATAAACTGCATTTTTCTCGATAAATTCTCTTCGTGGCGGTACTTCGTCACCCATCAACATAGAAAAAACTCTATCTGCTTCAGCTAAACTATCAATAGTTACCTGACGTAAAGTTCTGAAATTAGGATCCATTGTTGTTTCCCACAACTG
>NCET01000565.1 GCA_002280815.1 Flavobacteriales bacterium 32-34-25
TAAAAATGTGATGATGGTAGGCGATGGTTTGAACGATGCGGGAGCTTTGGCACAAAGTAATGTAGGGATTTCAATTTCTGAAAATGTGAATGTTTTTTCACCTGCCTGCGATGCCATTTTAGAAGCAAATCAGTTTCAAAAACTAAATTATTTTTTAAAACTGTCAAAAAAAGCTATGCTGGTTATCAAAATGAGTTTTGGCTTGTCCTTACTCTACAATCTTGTAGGATTAACTTTTGCAGTTACAGGCAATTTAGAACCTCTGGTGGCGGCTATTATAATGCCTTTAAGTACCATTACCATTGTGAGTTTTGTAACGCTAATGAGTAATTATTATGCGAGGAAGTTGGGAGCAGGGAGTTAGAAGTGGGAAGCTAGAAGTAGGAAGTGAGTAAATTTCTTTTTTCACCCTTTAGGTGGGGAAGAAAAAGAAATTTAAGTCCAAATCATGATAAATGTCATAGTATCCCCGAAACAAGGAGTCTAATTTTGGGGTATAAATTTTTAAGGTATGAGTGTCATTTATTTATTAATCACCATTAGCATTTTTGTCGCAGTTGGTTTTTTTATCGCTTTTGTTATTGCGGTAAAAAGTGGCCAGTATGACGACGATTATACTCCCTCGGTCAGAATGTTGTTTGACGATGAAATTTCGAAAAAAGAAAGCAGAATTCACAAATTAGAATGCAGAAAACAGAAGGCAGAGAGCAGCATTCAGAAAATAGAAGCAGAAGTATAAAAAACGAATAGAAGAAATAATCATTTTAATTTTAATATATGGAAATGCAACAGTTTTATTATGACAACAAAATTGTTAAGAAGTTTATTTACGCTACCATTGTTTTTGGGGTAGTCGGCATGGCGGTCGGACTTTTATTAGCTATTTTATTTTTATTCCCAAACTTAACAGATGGAGTTTCCTGGCTGAGTTTTGGTCGCTTAAGACCTTTGCATACCAATGCCGTTATTTTTGCTTTTGTAGGTAATGCCATGTTTGCAGGGATTTATTATTCTTTGCAACGATTACTGAAAGCGAGAATGTTTTCTGATTTTTTGAGTAATCTTAATTTCTGGGGATGGCAGTTAATCATTGTTGCA
>NCET01000219.1 GCA_002280815.1 Flavobacteriales bacterium 32-34-25
GCTTCAAAACCTTCTACAACAACGGCATCTACGCCTGCTTGTTGGGCTTTTAAGGCAAATTTAGTACTACTCACCACATGCACTACCGTAATTCCTTTTTCTTTCAAATACGGCGTCCAGGTCATTGGATTTCCTGCTGAAGTAAAAACAATTTGCACTCCTTCATCAACAACAATTTGCATGATTTCTTCGATATTGGGATACAACATCGGAATATTTACTCCAAAAGGTTTTGAAGTTGCTTTTTTACATTTTTGAATGTGTTCTCTCAAAACTTCTGGATACATGGAACCCGCACCTATCAAACCTAAACCTCCCGAATTACTAACAGCACTGGCTAATTTATAACCACTAACCCAAACCATTCCTGCCTGAATTATGGGGTATTTAATATTGAAAAGTGTCGTTATGGTATTCATTACAAACTAATTTTATATTATTTCAAAAAAAAAGTGATTAACTCATAAAAGAATTAATCACTTAAATATATTGTTTTTTCTCGAAAATCCAACTACGAAATTACACCCGAACCCACTAATTCGTCATCCAGATGCCAAGCTACAAATTGCCCTTCAGTAATGGCTGATTGTGGTTCTTCAAAAGAAACATACATTCCCTCTTCAAATTGATGCAAAGTAGCTTCCTGCAAAGGCTGTCTGTAACGAATTCTAGCCATTACTTTCATCGTTTCGCCATTGGCTAAAGCCAAATCTTTACGAATCCAATGCACCTCTGATTTCTCGATAAACAAAGCTTTTCTAAACAATCCCGGATGATGGCTTCCCATTCCGGTATAAATTGTATTGGTTTCAACATCAGTTGCAATTACAAACAAACCTTCGGCTGTACCACCTACATTCAATCCTTTGCGCTGTCCAATGGTAAAATAATGTGCGCCTTGATGTCTTCCAACGGTCTTACCCATTTCAGGAGTATACTGAATAGGACTTGCGGTTAAAGACAAGGTTTCTTCAGTTGACAATCCTTTTGGAATACCAATATTATAAACCGAATTACTTTTGTCAATTTGGACAATAATACCTGGTTTAGGCTGCAATTTTTGTTGTAAAAATTCTGGAAGACGTACTTTTCCAATAAAACACAATCCTTGCGAATCTTTCTTTTCGGCTGTAACCAATTCCATTTCAGCGGCAATTTCGCGCACTTGTGGTTTTGTTAATTCACCGATTGGAAAAAGCGATTTTGCCAATTGTTCTTGCGATAATTGACAAAGAAAATAAGACTGATCTTTATTATTATCTACACCCGAAAGCAATTGATATACTGGCTTTCCATCGACTTTAATTTCGTTTTTTCGACAATAATGTCCTGTTGCTACATAATCGGCTCCAAGGCTTAAAGCTATTTTCATAAAAACATCAAACTTTATCTCGCGATTGCAAAGCACATCAGGATTTGGAGTTCTCCCTTTCTCATATTCGTTGAACATATAATCAACGATTTTCTCTTTGTATTGCTCACTTAAATCAACAGTTTGAAACGGAATTCCTAACTTTTCAGCCACTAACAAAGCATCATTACTGTCTTCTAACCACGGACAATCATTTGAAATCGTAACCGAATCATCATGCCAGTTTTTCATAAAAAGACCAATAACCTCATAGCCTTGTTGTTGCAACAAATAAGCAGCAACACTAGAATCTACACCTCCCGAAAGTCCAACTACAACACGTTTCATTCTAAAATTTGTTTTTATGAGGCTGCAAAGGTACAAAGTTTTAAAAGGATTTCTATCCCTAAGCTTTGTTAATTACAATACTGGTTTACAGCAAAATATTTGTACAAGACTAAAACTACTTAGTTTTTACCGTATTATTATTTTTAGAATAATTCATATTCACTTCTTCTTTTAATTTTCCGTTTTCGAAAAACTGCCAGATTCCTGTTTTCTTTCCGTTGGTGAATTTCCCTTTGGAAACAATTTGACCATCTACATCCCTAAAAATAGCTACTCCATCGTATTGGTTGTTCTTGAAAAAAGCTTCCTCCAGAACAATTCCTTTTTCAGAGTATTTTTTAGAACTTCCATTCTTCAAATTATTTGCATAATTAGTTTCCTCAGCAATTTTACCACTTGGAAAAAACACCAAGCGCAAGCCTTCTAGTTTTCCGTTTTTATAATTCTCAATACTCATAATCGTTTTAGAAGCTTTGTGGTAATATTTCCATTCGCCTTCAAACAATTTATTGACTACTTTTCCTTCACTGACTTTATTATTACTTTGATCATAAAAAACCGTGTAAGCTACATTATCATTAGCATTAAATGTACGTGTTGCTATAACAGTCCCCGCCTTAGTATCATCATAAAACTTAAACTCACCAATTTCTTTACCATGAGAAAAAGTTCCTTCATAGCGCAATCTTTTTGATTCCGGATAAAAACCTTTCCACAGACCATCTTTTTGAAAAAGAAAAACAAACTCTTTTTTATCATTTTGGTCAAATTTTATTTTTAACAATAATTATTTATTCATTTCATCAACACTTAGCCAAAACTGTTTGTAGATAATCTCTAGCAGACAGTAATTTGACTAAACCAATCTTTAGTCAAATTTACTAAATGAAGCTTAGAAACAAGAATTAATCAGCACGATATTTTGTTTAACCAAAACAACAAGTTTATTAAACAAAAAACCTTATTATCAATAGAAAAGCAATATCTCAACCGCTAAACAACTATTAATCAAATTATAAAGTAATTTTTGTTTAACTTTTATTAACTAACTTTAAACAAAATTAACAACAACTATAAAACTAAAAATTATGAAAATTGTATCAAAATTTAGAATTGCCCTAACTTGTATTGCATTTTTATCTTTAATGGTATCTTGCGATAACGACGACAATCCAAAACCGGTTGATAACACCATAACCGGACTAGCGGTTAAAAATTCAAACCTTAAAATTCTAGTACAAGCTTTAACCCGAGCTGAATTAGCAACTACACTAAAAGGAACAGGCCCTTTTACGGTGTTTGCACCTACAGACGCAGCATTTACAGCCTTTTTAGAAACAACTCCTTATGCAACAATTAACGACGTACCAAAAGACGTATTGACACAAATTCTATTAAATCATGTAGTTAGCGGAAAAGTAAAATCTACTGACTTAACAACTGGCTATGTTAAAACACTTGCCAAAAGTGCTACTTCAGGAACTAATACAATGAGTATGTATGTCGATCTAACATCAGGAGTAGAACTAAATGGAGTAGCCAAAGTAATAACCGCCGATGTAATGGCTTCTAATGGAGTAATACATGTTGTTGATGCTGTAATCAATCTACCAACAGTTGTTACACATGCAACTGCAAATACTAACTTTACATCATTAGTAGGCGCTTTAACCGGAGCAGGTCAACCTGACTTTGTTAGTATTTTATCAGGAACAGGACCTTTTACTGTATTTGCACCAACAAATGCAGCATTTACTGCATTGAATACAGAACTAGCTCCGGGTGGAATTGCAGGAGTTTCAGCTGCTAATTTAACAAAAGTATTGCAATACCATGTTGTAAATGGAAATATTTTAGCTGCAAGTTTAACCGAAGGACAAATAGTAAATACTCTACAACTTCCTCAAACATTCACTGTTCAATTGACTGGAGGTGCTAAAATAAAGGATTTCAACAATAGGATTTCTAATATTACCGCAACAGATGTACAATGTTCCAATGGTGTTATTCATGTAATAGACAAGGTGTTATTACCGAATTTGAATTAAAAAATTAAAGCATAAAAAAAGCTCTCGATTTGAGAGCTTTTTTTATGCTTTAATTTTAATTATTTCTTTTTATTTTGAGCTTTCATGGCTTCTTGTTGCGCCATAGCTTCTTGTAATTTTTGTTGAAACTTACTTTGTTTCTTAGGCTCTTTCTTTTTGTTCTCTTGAATTTGAGCGTGAATCTTATCGCTATCAATAATGTAATTTTTGATAACTAACATAATTCCGATTGTAATTGTATTCGAAATAAAGTAATACAAACTCAATCCAGATGCATAACTATTAAAGAATAACAACATCATTAATGGCGAAATATACACCATTATTTTCATCATTTTTGCCATATCTGGCATACCTTCCTGTTGTGGTGTTGCCATTTGTTGGTCTCCAGTTGTCATTTTCATATAGAAGAAAATAGCAATAGAAGCTAAAATTGGGAACAAACTAATATGGTCTCCGTAAGCAGGAATATGGAAAGGCAATTTGTAAACCGAATCAAATGATGATAAATCGTCTGCCCATAAAAATCCTTTTTGTCTCAACTCAATTGCCGACGGGAAGAATTGAAATAAGGCGTAGAAAACAGGCATTTGCAATAAACCAGGAACACAACCAGCCATAGGATTTACTCCAGCTTTGTTGTACAATTTCATAGTTTCTTGTTGCTTTTTCATTGGTTCATCCTTGAATTTTTCACTTATTTCAGTGATTTCAGGACGCAAAACTTTCATTTTAGCCTGAGACAGGAATGACTTATATGTAATAGGCGACATTAGTAATTTTACTAAAATAGTAAACAATACAATAGCCCATCCTTGAGAAATAAACATACTCAAGAATCCGTACATTGGAATAAATAGGTGACGGTTAATCCATCCAAAAATACCCCATCCAAGTGCTACAATATCTTCTAAATTTCTGTCGTAGGATTTTAATAATTTGTAATCGGTAGGCCCGTAGTACCAATTCATTTTTTGGTCAATCTCTCCGTTTTTGAAAGCCAACGGCATTACTGCCTTGAATTGCTTTGTAAAAGTGGTGTCAACCTTTTCATCATTCACTAAATTATTAGAATACAATTCGGCGGTTTGAAATGGAGTAGATGATAATAAAATAGAAGAAAAGAAATGCTGTTTGTAAGCCACATAACTAACCTCTTCGGCTGTTTCAGTTTTATCGTTTCCTTGACCTAAATAGTCACTTTTACCATCTTCGTATTCGAAATAGATTTCAGAATAACGGTTTTCGTAAGAAATACTTTTTTCGTTCGTATAAGTTTTTAAATCCCACTCTAATTGTATTGGCTTAGCCGTTTTTAAAATGGTATTCAATCCTTGTGTTTGAATATCAAAATCCAACATATAATCATCAGCTTTCAATACATATTTATATTCTAAATAGGCAGTTGGAGAAGCTTTCAATCGCATGGTCAAAATTTGGTCTTCACCATTTTTTGTCAAAGTTGGTTCAAAATAAAGTTCTTTTGTATTTAAAGTATGATTATCCGCTGTTGCTAATTGCAAATTGAATTGAGCATTGTTGTTTTTAATCAACTCCACTAATTCACCCGAACCTTTTTTAGTTCGCTCAAAATTCTTTAAAATTGCTTCAGTAATATAACCACCTTTGTTCGCTATTGTAAGTTTTACTAATTTGTTTTCAATAGTAGTAAATCCTTCTTTAGCACTAGGCAATGTAGCCGAATAAGCAAAACTCCCTAAAGTCTTTTGTAATTGTGCTAATTTCAAAGTATCAGTAGTTGCTACTGGAGCTACAGCTAATTTAGCAGCACTTTCTTGAGTTTTTGATTCATTAACAACCAATTCTTTTTTGGCTTTTTCTGCAGCAAGTTCCGCTTCAGAAGGCTTGTTTTGATACATTATCCAAAGTAATATACCGAAAATCAATACAAAACCAATTAACGAATTGGGGTCAAACTTTTTTTCTTCCATTGTAATACGAATTATTTTTCTTGACTTGTAGAGTCAAATTATTGGGTTCTATTTTTAGAAATAGATTACTATTTTTTCTTTCCTTTTACAGCTGCTGCCACAAAATTCACAAAAAGTGGATGTGGATTAACTACTGTACTTTTGTATTCTGGATGGTATTGTACACCAATAAAAAATGGGTGATCTTCTATTTCTACAATTTCTACCAAACCTGTATCTGGGTTCACACCTGAAGCTTTCAAACCTGCTTTTTGAAGTACATCTAAATACTCATTATTGTACTCATAACGGTGACGGTGACGCTCTGAAATAGTAGTTTGACCATAGATTCTATGTGCCAAAGTATCCGGTTTGATTTCACATTTCCAAGCTCCAAGACGCATTGTTCCTCCTTTATCTGTAACAGTTTTTTGACTTTCCATCAAGTTCACCACTGGATTTGGAGTTTCAGGATTCATTTCAGTCGAATTCGCTTCTGCTAATCCTAATACGTTTCTTGAATATTCGATAACCGACATTTGCATTCCTAAACAAATACCGAAGAATGGTAATTTATTTTCACGAGCATAACGTACCGCAGCAATTTTCCCTTCAATTCCTCTTTCTCCAAAACCTGGAGCAACAAGAACAGCATCTAAATCTTTGAATTTTTCAGCTACATTTTCTTCGTCAATATATTCAGAGTGAATTGAAATTACATTTACCTTAGTCTCATTAGCCGCTCCTGAATGAATAAAAGCTTCTAAAATAGACTTGTAACAGTCTTGCATTTCAACATATTTTCCAATCAAACCAATATTTACGGTGTGTTTTGGAGATTTTATTCTTTTTAAGAAAGTGTTCCAGTGTTTTAAATCCGGAGCTGCTTTTTTAGGTAAATCTAATTTCTTTAACGCCACAACATCTAATCCTTCTTCAAGCATTAAATTAGGCACTTCATAAATAGTAGAAGCATCAATAGATTGAATAACCGCTTCTCTTTTTACATTACAAAACAAAGCTAGTTTATTACGAATGTCATTCGAAATTTCGTGTTCTGTTCTACAAACTAAAATATCGGCTTTAATACCGCTTTCCATCAAAGTTTTAACAGAGTGCTGAGTTGGTTTTGTTTTCAATTCACCTGCTGCTGCCAAGTAAGGAACTAAAGTTAAGTGAATTACAATTGCATTGTTTTCACCCAAATCCCAAACTAATTGACGAACCGATTCGATATAAGGTAATGATTCAATATCACCAACCGTTCCACCAATTTCAGTAATAATAATATCATAATCACCTGATTTACCAAGCAATTGCATTCTATCTTTAATTTCATTGGTAATATGAGGTACTACTTGTACCGTTTTTCCAAGAAATTCTCCTCTTCTCTCTTTTTCAATAACCGAAAGGTAAATTCTACCTGTAGTAACATTATTAGCCTGAGAAGTAGGAACGTCTAGAAAACGCTCGTAGTGACCTAAATCCAAATCGGTTTCAGCTCCATCATCAGTTACATAACATTCACCGTGTTCATAAGGATTTAATGTTCCTGGATCAACATTTAAATAAGGGTC
>NCET01000220.1 GCA_002280815.1 Flavobacteriales bacterium 32-34-25
AGACGGAAAAGATGAAAATAAAATTGCCTCAGACCGAATTAACAAAGCAGTAAAAAAGAGCTATTCTCAATTATTCAACAGCCATATTGCTGATTACAAGCATTATTTCGATCGCGTTTCTTTTGCTGTTAAAGATACGGTGAACACTCCAATTAAATTAAAATTACCTTCTAACGAACGATTGAAAGCCTATTCTAATGGTGCTTATGATCCTAAAATAGAAACTTTATATTTTCAATACGGAAGATATTTGCTGATTTCTTCTTCACGTCCAGGCGGACCTCCGGCAAATTTACAGGGAATTTGGAATAAAGAACTTCGTGCGCCATGGAGTTCTAATTATACCATCAATATCAATACCCAGATGAATTACTGGCCGGCAGAAGTAACCAATCTTTCTGAAATGCACCAGCCGCTTTTAGACTGGATTCAAAGTCTGGCTAAAACCGGAAAAGCTACCGCACGAGAATTTTATAACGCCAAAGGCTGGGTAGCACACCACAATTCCGATTTATGGGCATTAAGTAATCCTGTGGGTGATAAAGGTGATGGTGATCCTGTTTGGGCTAACTGGTGGATGGGCGGAAACTGGCTTACCCAGCATCTTTATGAGCATTACCGTTTTACAGGAGATAAAAAATTCCTTGCTGAAAAAGCCTATCCGGTGATGAAAGATGCGGCAATTTTTTCTTTAGACTGGTTGGTTGAAGACAAAAACGGTTATTTGGTTACGGCTCCTTCTACTTCTCCTGAAAATAAATTCAAAGACAGCAAAGGCAAAGAACAATCAGTATCTGTTGCTACTACGATGGACATGTCGATTATTAGAGATTTATTCGATAATTTAATTGAAGCATCCGAAACTTTAGGAACTGACAAAGCTTTCCGAGAAACCTTAATTGCAAAAAGAGCTAAACTTTATCCATTACAAATTGGAAAAAATGGTACATTGATGGAATGGTATAAGGATTTTGAAGAAACAGATATTCATCACCGTCATGCCTCTCACCTATTTGGTTTGCATCCCGGAAGAGAAATCACTCCTTTGACAACTGATTTTTTTAACGCTGCTAAAAAATCGCTTGAAGTTCGCGGAGATGAAGGAACAGGATGGAGCAAAGGATGGAAAATTAACTGGTGGGCAAGATTACAGGACGGCGATCATGCTTACTCTTTGATCAGACAATTATTAAACTACGTTGATCCTTCTAAAAAAAATACAGGTGCCGGAGGTACGTATCCTAACTTTTTTGATGCACATCCTCCCTTCCAAATTGACGGAAACTTTGCGGGTACCGCGGGTATGGCTGAAATGCTTTTGCAAAGTCAAGCCAATTACATTCACTTATTGCCTGCATTGCCTAAAGCCTGGAGCGAGGGTCACGTAAAAGGATTGATTGCCAGAGGTGGTTTTGAAATTGATATGGATTGGAGCAAACAACAACTTAATAATGCCACTGTAAAATCATTAAATGGTGCTGAATGTATCATTATTACAAAAGTACCGGTGAAAATCAAAGATTCTGATATTGTTTCACAAAAAACGGACAATGGTTACAAAATTTCATTTAAAACATCCAAAGGCAAAACCTATCAAATAGTCAAATTATAACCAAAACATTCAACGTTTTACAAACTTTACACAGTCGTTTTATTTTTTAATAAAGCGACTGTTTTTTATTTATAAATGGAACACAGCAATTCTTTGGCTTTTACTTTAGATTGCATTTGCGGTAAATTTCAGCAAAAAAAACTTTCGAATACTTTCGATTACTTTCTTTTATTTTTTATTTATTCAAAAAATAAGCTATATTAGCCAAGCTTAATTAGATAATTATTTTTTAAAACTATGAAAAATCCAGTTTTAGTTGCCTTATTTTGTTTGATGCAAACCCTAATTTTAGCGCAAAGTCCAACACCTTCAAAACCCCGAATTTTAATTAGTACCGATATTGGCGGCACCGATCCTGATGACAATCAATCCATGACTCATTTGCTTATGAATAGTGATTTGTTTCAGTTTGAAGGGCTTGTTTCCTCACCATCTTATGGAGAAGGGAGTAAAGAAGAAATACTACGAATGATTGATCTCTATGAAAAAGACCTGCCTAAACTGAGTAAACATAACAAAAAATTAGCAAAACCTGATTTTCTGCGCTCCATTTGCAAACAAGGACGGAAAGGAAATGCGCCTTATCTTGGATACACAACCGCTACCGAAGGATCTGATTGGATTATAAAATGTGCCAAAAAAGAAAGCACACAACCCTTGTGGATTTTAGGTTGGGGCGGACTGGAAGATGTTGCACAGGCTTTGCATGATGCACCGGAAATTCAACATAAAATCAGAATTTACTGGATAGGCGGACCCAATAAAAAATGGAGTGCTAATAGTTATGCTTATATCGCAGAGAATTTTCCAAACTTATTCTTTATCGAAGTAAATTCCAGTTATTATGGTTTCTTTTCTAACAATACTGAACCTGACACCATCAACACTTCGGATTATTACAACAGGGTTATTCAGGGCGGCGGTCATTTAGGAATGGATTTTAAAAACTATTATGATGGCGAAATCAAAATGGGTGACTCTCCTTCCCTTTTTTATATGATGGATGGCGATCCCGAAAAACCTGAAAGAGAAAGTTGGGGTGGTAGCTTTGAAAAAATCACTTATAGTCCTAGAACTATTTATAATCAAACAACCACATTAAAAGACACTGTTGCATTTTGTTCCATTATCGAATTTCATTTAAAAGGACCAAAAATAGAAATCCCATCTGATTCAGTTTGTTTTTGGATGGAAATTCCATACGGAAAAACAATCCAAAAATGGCCTGGATATCATCTGGGTAATGGAGATTATGCAATAAGATACATTCCTAAAAAAGCCGAAAATTTACATTATCGCTTTACATCTAAAATTGCTGAAATTAATGGGCTTGAAGGTGATATTGTTGTTAGTAATTTATGGCCAGGCAAAAAAAATCGCTCTGACTATCAATTAGGAAATAATTGGTATAGCGACAAAGCAGATAATGATTTATATGATGGAAAAATTCAAGGCGGGAAAACAGTATTAAAATGGAGAAATGCTATTTTAGATGACTGGGCAAAACGCTGGAAATGGTTAAAATAAAACTATACGATGCTAAATCTTTCTAATTTTAGCTATCGGCAAAATTGCCAATAAACTTTGTAACTTTGCAACTTCCAACTTTGCAACAGAAAAACAATGAATTTCCAAGTCGTATCGGATTACCAACCTAAGGGAGACCAGCCTCAAGCTATTGAAAAATTAACGCAAGGCATTATTGATGGTGATAAATTCCAAACACTGTTAGGTGTTACTGGTTCGGGAAAAACATTTACGGTGGCGAATGTCATTCAAGAAGTGCAAAGACCTACATTGGTTTTGGCACACAACAAAACTTTGGCAGCGCAATTGTATTCGGAGTTCAAACAGTTTTTCCCAAACAATGCCGTGGAATATTTCGTTTCTTATTATGATTATTACCAGCCTGAAGCTTTTATGCCTGTTACAGGAGTTTTTATCGAAAAAGATTTATCCATCAACGAGGAGCTGGAAAAGATGCGTTTGAGCACTACTTCTTCATTGCTTTCGGGACGAAGAGATATTCTGGTTGTGGCTTCCGTTTCTTGCTTGTACGGTATTGGAAATCCGGTGGAATTTCAAAAAAATGTTATTGAAATACAACGAGAGCAGGAAATCTCCAGAACCAAATTACTACACAGTTTGGTACAAAGTTTATATTCCAGAACCGAAGCCGATTTTACTCCTGGGAATTTCAGAATTAAAGGCGATACGGTGGAAATTTATCCAAGTTACGCTGATGATGCGTATCGCATTCACTTTTTTGGTGACGAAATCGAAGAAATTGAAAGCTTTGATGTAAAGACTTCCCAAGTCATTGAAAGATTCGAAAAACTGACTATTTATCCCGCTAATATGTTTGTGACTTCGCCCGATGTACTGCAAGGTGCTATTTGGGAAATCCAACAGGATTTAGTCAAACAAGTCGATTATTTCAAAGAAATTGGAAAACATCTGGAAGCCAAAAGACTGGAAGAAAGAACCAATTTCGACTTAGAAATGATTCGGGAATTGGGTTATTGTTCTGGGATCGAAAATTACTCTCGTTACCTCGATGGCAGACAAGCTGGAACAAGACCATTCTGCTTGTTGGATTATTTTCCAAAAGATTATTTAATGGTGGTTGACGAAAGTCACGTAACGCTTTCTCAGGTTCACGCCATGTATGGCGGCGACAGAAGCCGAAAAGAAAATTTGGTGGAATACGGTTTTAGACTTCCCGCAGCGATGGACAATCGTCCATTGAAATTTGACGAATTTGAAGCCATGCAAAACCAGGTCATTTATGTATCAGCAACACCAGCCGATTACGAATTGCAAAAAACCGAAGGTGTTGTCGTAGAACAAGTGATTCGTCCAACAGGATTATTGGATCCTATTATCGAAATTCGTCCGAGTTTGAATCAAATTGATGATTTAATTGAAGAAATTCAGCAACGCTGCGAATTAGACGAACGTGTTTTGGTAACGACTTTAACCAAAAGAATGGCAGAAGAATTAGCGAAGTATTTAACTAAAGTAAGTATTCGTTGTCGTTATATTCATTCGGATGTAGATACATTGGAACGCATCGAAATCATGCAGGATTTGCGAAAAGGAATCTTTGATGTTCTAATTGGAGTAAACTTATTGCGTGAAGGACTGGATTTACCCGAAGTTTCGCTTGTAGCTATTTTAGATGCCGATAAAGAAGGATTCTTGCGTTCGCATCGTTCACTGACACAAACCATTGGTCGTGCAGCGAGAAACTTAAATGGAAAAGCGATAATGTATGCCGATAAAATCACGGCAAGTATGCAAAAAACCATTGATGAAACCAATTATCGCCGTACAAAACAG
>NCET01000566.1 GCA_002280815.1 Flavobacteriales bacterium 32-34-25
TTTAGAAATGTATTGATTGAATGAATTTTCGAAAATAATATCATTGGCCTCAAAACCATTAGCAGCAATTACAGCTGTAGCATTCCAATAAGAACCATTGGTAGTTCCACTAACATTCTCATAGGTATAACTATTATTCGCTTTGTTTACAGCTAGAACATCGGCATTCCATTTGTTATCATTTCCTTGACTGTAATAGCTATAGCCATATCCATAATAAGAAGTAATACGAACCGCATTAGCATCAATATCCACACCTTTATTTTTTAAGGCAATACTTGGCTTAGCCGCAGCATTTTTAAAGGTAACATTAGGACTATTGACCACAATCATTTCTTCGTAGTTACCCGGGTCGATTACCACAGTTACTCTTTGCTCAGCTGTACGAACCATTTTAGAAATGGCTTTTAATGCCCCGTTAATCATTTGGTAATCTTTGTCGGTTCCAACAGTAATCACAGAAGTGTAAGGTACGATTAGATCGACATTAATATCCGTAAAATAGCTTGTTCCATTCACAGCAATAAGAACATTCCCTGGACTAGTTCCTGTATAAACATAGTCAACCTTTTCAAAAAGACCTGTACTGTTACTACTAGTTGTAACAGCTGCGCCTCCTTGTATAGAAAAATTAGCTGCATAATAATAAGTAACCGTTACTTTTTGATTTGGATTTACAGGGACACTAATTGTAGAACCCGTCCCAGCATTTAGATGACCTTTGGCAATTTCGTTAGCAACAGCACCTGTAAACAACATTCCTTTGTAACTAGTTGTTCCATTAGCAATTACTTTATCATCAAAAGACCAATTAATAAGATCCGTTACGTAAAGTGATATTATTAATATCAGTAAAAGTATAAGTTATTCCAGCCTCATTAATATTAGCGAATTTCAATCCTAATTTAGTCAATTGAGTTTCGTCCAAAGAAGGAGCTGTGATAGTAACTTTGTACTTTGGTTTCAAAGTAAAAGCGACATCGACAGTAGTGTTTGACGAAACAGTAATGGTATTAGCTAAAATCTCATATTCGTTAACTCCTAATGCTGAGACAGTATATCCTACACCCGATTCTAATTTTACTGAATACTGCCCTGTAACAGCATTAACAACAGCTACCGGAACATAGGTTTTATTAGCTGCCGGATCAGAAGTATATTTCAAACTAAGATTAGAAATAGCTGTTCCTAAACCTGTAACATTTCCCGTTACTGTAAACAAAGTAACTTTTGAAATTGTAATATTATGTTGGTTTGAACCCACAGTAACTTCAAAAGTATCTCCACTAGTAATTAAATAACCATTAGCATTACCCACACTTAAGGCATAAGTATATCCCGCTGGCAATGTTACATTATACTTTCCATTTGCAACAACAGCATTCCAGGTTTTTCCTGCTGCATTTGTAAAAACCACAGTATATCCTCTAATAATACGATAATAACTTGGTTTATTGACCTGATCATAAATTTTGTAAACACCTGCTTGTTTAGCTACAAATTTATATTCGGTTGTTGTAGTTGTAGTTGCGACAAGGTCTGATTGTAGATTAGCATCAGTAAGGTATACAAAATTTAATCTACCCGCTGCATCCGAATTAGCAACCACAGTCAATTCATCATCTTCCTTAAGATTAAAACTTAAATAACGACCTGCCTGAGCCGAACCATTTACATAAATTCTTCCTGTATATCCTACTGCTAAACCTGAACCTACATTAGCATCGTATCTAGTTAAAGCTGTGTTGGTCGTTCTAAGACGATCATTAGTTCCTCCAACCCATCCTAAATCGCCAGCAGTAAATGACGACGGCATAACGTTAGTTGTACTTGCTGAACCTGCAACATAAGTACCAGGATACCAAGCGTTAATTTTAGCAACATCTAATTTATTATTGTACAAAACATCGTCCAGCTGTTGCGCACCAAAATCCCAAACATCAGCTTTAACAACAACGGTATTGTCAGGTATAATTTCCAGAGATGGTAAATACAAATCAGTCCCTGGTGCGACTAATTTAAAGTGTAATGTTCTTGCTCCACCAATATACTTAAACTCATAAGTATCCACACGATCAACAGCAACTTTAGTAGTTATAGTCCCTAAATCGCCTGTTACCGAAGCAGTACCTTCCATTTGCAATGAAGAATGTTGCGATCCTAAAAAGCGAACGGTACAACTTCCGGTTACTACAATATCAATTTGTCCACCAACCTTCATATTGAGACCATAAGTGGCACCATGTAACTTATAGCTTCCCCCACTCAAAGTAACAACATTATCAGTACTTTTACCGGCAGCAATAATTACTCCATCCCTAAAATCATAGACCGCAGAACTTGCTACTTG
>NCET01000221.1 GCA_002280815.1 Flavobacteriales bacterium 32-34-25
TTCAATAAAACAAATAAAAACTACCTACAAAAGAGCAATCGATTACATGTTAAAACTATTAACAAAACACATATATTTATTTATCAATATTTTTCTCGTTAAAAAAAATTACAAAAAAGTGTAATCGATTACAAATAAGACAAATTACTAACCTAAAACCTAATTCAAATATGAATAAAACCTAAAAGAACACAAACCAAAAAAATTATTAAAATTAAAACCAAAAGCAAACAAAAAATATGGATACAATAAACAAGAAGTATTACTTCATCCTACTTGGAATACTATTTTATTTACCAATGCTTGGACAACAAACAAGTATCAAAGGAGTTGTCAAAGATGCAAAAACAGGAATGCCACTACCTGGGGTTTCAGTACTTATTAAAAGTACAACCAAAGGCACTTCCACCGATTTAGATGGTAACTACAATATCAAAATTGACTCTAAAGGAATATTACAATTTAGTTACATTGGTTACAAAACAATAGAATCTGCTGTAAATGGAAAAACCACCATCAATATTAGTTTAAATGAAGAGAGCAATCAATTAGACGAAATTGTTGTAGTAGGATACGGTACCGCAAAAAGAAAAGACCTTACAGGGTCTGTGGTTTCTGTAAAAGGAAAAGATCTTGCAGCTTATCCAGTACCCAATGTTGCAACAGCAATGCAGGGAAAAATGCCTGGTGTTACTATAACATCATTAGACGGTCGTCCTGATGCTAAAGTTTCAATTAGAGTTCGAGGTGGAGGATCAATCACTCAAAGTAATGATCCTTTGTTTATTGTAGATGGTTTTCCTGTAAGTAACATTAATGATATCCCTGCTTCTCAAATTGCTAGCATTGATGTGCTGAAAGACGCCTCTTCGACCGCTATTTATGGAGCTCGTGGTGCCAATGGAGTTATTCTTGTAACAACTAAATCACCTGTTGCAGGAAAAGTAACTGTTACTTACAGTGGAAATACACAAATTAAATCACCTTCAAAATATTTGGGTGCTTTAGATGGATATGATTTTGTAAAACTAAATTGGGACTATGGAACTCTTTTTGGTAATGGA
Source organism: Flavobacteriales bacterium 32-34-25 (assembly GCA_002280815.1). GTDB lineage: Bacteria > Bacteroidota > Bacteroidia > Flavobacteriales > Flavobacteriaceae > Flavobacterium. Next base: position 1,065 of record NCET01000221.1, read on the forward strand.
AATGCATGGGCTAGCGAATATGGACTTGGAACTACAAATAGCAACTTAAACCCAGAAGGTATAAACGCATACAAAACTGCCGCATACAGAGATTTAGAAAGAGAAGTTGTTCGAAGCACAACTGCCCAAAATCATAACATTAGCATAAGTGGTGGTAATGAAAAAACAAAATACAGTGTTTCTTTTGATAATTTAGATGACAATGGTTTAAAAATCGAATCATACTATAAAAGAACAAATGTATTAGCAAAAATAAAAAGCGAAATAGCAAAAGGACTTGATTTTGAAGCTGACATGTATTACAGCAACCAAGAAGTCTTTGGAAATGAATCACAGGCTAGCTCAAGAGGATCTCAATTAACTAATGCCTCACGCTATACTCCAGTTACTCCTTTAGGTGATCCAACAACTGATTTAGGTTTATTTGAAACTTATGTAAGACCAGAATATGATCCTGTCTCAATCATAAAAGACATCTATGATAAGACAGAACGTCAAAGATACAGAGCTAACCTTGCTATCAACTGGAAAATAAATGATGCCTTAACTTTACGTAGTGATTATGGTACAACCAGAAATTACAGCACACGCTATCTGTTTACTGGTGCATTTGCAAAAAACACTGTAGGTGTAAGAGGAGGAGATGCTTCAATTAGTAAAACAAATGATAAAGGATATCGTTTAGTAAATACACTTAATTACAAATTTTTGAAACTTGGAGATAATCATAGTTTAAATGTATTAATAGGACAAGAGATAAATAATAAAGAAGGTGAAAACACTAGTCTTTCAGGTATTAATTATCCTATTTCATTTGATTACAACAGAGCATTTGCTTTGATGAGTCAACAAGGAGATCAAACTGCCGTAAAAATTGAAAACACATTTGATGTACCAGGACATTTAGCATCATTTTTTGGGCGTGTAAACTATAGCTTTAAAGACAGATATATTTTTACTGCAACATTACGTGCTGATGGTTCGAGTAACTTTGCTCCAGCAAATAGATGGGGTTATTTTCCAGCAGCAGCTTTTGCATGGAGAGCATCAGACGAATCATTTTTACAAAATTCAAAAGTCATTAGTGACTTAAAATTTCGTTTAAGCTATGGACAAGTAGGTAATGATCAAATTTCTTCAGGTCTATGGAGAGAGAATTGGACTGGAAGTACTGGATATTCATATAACAATATCAATAACGGTATTTACATCCCATCTACTTCTATGATGATAAACCCTGATTTAAAATGGGAAACAACTATAACAAGAAATTTTGGTATTGACTATAGCCTTTTTGACAACAGAATTTACGGTACAATTGATGCCTATTGGAATACAACCAAAGATCTTTTATTACCAAAAAATGTTCCTGCTTATACTGGTTATTTAAATCAAATGGACAATATCGGTCAAACACGTAATACTGGTCTAGAGCTTTCTTTAGGAGGAGATATTCTTAGAGATGGTGATTTTAAATTATCGGCCAATATGAATATTTCTTTTAATAGAAATAAGGTTGAGGCTTTGTCTGAAGGAATTAACTATAGTTATTACAATAGTGGATGGGCATCAACAACAACATCGCCTATTAATGGAGATTATGCTTTTAAAGTTGGAGATCCTGTAGGATTGATTCGTGGATACAAATACGATGGATTCTACACAACCGATGATTTTGATTACAATTCGACAACCAAAGTCTATACTCTAAAATCAGGAATTGCTAATTCAAGTGGAGTTTTAGGAACTTTTCCAGGTCTTCCTGCTAATGCAGCTTATCCAGGAATGTTAAAACTAGCAAAAGTAGATTCAACAACTAGCCCTACAAACATTAACGAAACAGATGATGCAACCATCATAGGTAACACTAATGCTAAATTTACTGGTGGATTTAACATTAACGCTTCATACAAATCGTTTGATTTATTATTAGGCTTTAATGGTTCTTATGGTAATGATATCTACAATGCTAATAAATTAGGAAATTCTTACGGAAACAAAGCACCATTTAGAAACTTCAACACTTCAACACAAAATGCTTATACTTTATTTGATGTTAATTCAAGTGGTGATCTAGTACGAATCTATGATCCTGCTGCTTTAAATGCATTAAATGCAAATGCAAAAACTTATATGCCATTTCACGAACGTGCGGTTATACACTCTGGAGGAATTGAAGATGGATCATTCTTAAGATTAAACAATGTAACTTTAGGTTACACTTTACCTACAGAAATATCAAAAAGAGTAGCTATTCAAAATTTAAGAGTATACGCGACTGTAGTAAACGCATGGATATGGACAAAATATACTGGATATGATCCTGAAGTCGATGCAGGAAACGGTAGAAACAGTACTTATCCAACCCCAGGAATGGACTTTGGAGCATACCCTAAAGCACGTACTTTCACTCTTGGTATGAGTGTTAAATTCTAATTTGACAATCAATTAAAAAATATAAAAATGAAAAGAAAAATAATATACTTAGGACTCTTATCCACCTTAATGTTTACCTCTTGTCAAGATTATCTTGAAACGCAATCAGACTCTAATTTTGACTCTGAATTTGTCTTTCAATCGGCGTCAGAAGCTGACAAAGCATTATTAGGAGCCTATCAATTAGTTAGTTCAGAATCGGGAATACATTCTAACAGGTTATTTTATGAAGTAACAGGTGTTGGATCAGATATCGAATTAGGGCCTGAATTCGTATCTAATTCTGGTAGGTATAATGGAGAAAATTTATACTACAAAACCCCTACTTTGGCCGACAATCCACCAGATTCATGGAATGGAATATACAAAACAATCAACCGTTGCAACACAATTATTGATGCTTTCGAAAAAAATGCTGCTTACATAGCAACAGATAAAACAAAAGCTTCCGCTCTAACACATTTATATGGTGAAGCAGTAGCGATTCGTGCAACAATGTATTTTGAATTAACCAGAAACTGGGGAGACGTAATTTATTTTACAAAACCAATTTTATCTGAATCAGATTATAAAGATGCTGGTTTAACTGATAGAAATACCATTCAGGAATCTGAATTAGATAATCTAATTAAGGTTGAGCCATTAATGTTTCGCCTAAATTCTACAGGGAATGCTACTGCAGCAACTCGAATGACAAAAGAATATGTACAAGGTTTAATAGGCCGCTTAGCGCTAATTAGAGGAGGATATGCACTTAGGCCTCCTAGTTATAATGGAGACGGAGAAGTACTTCAATCGCATGGCACAAGAGGAAAAATAATAAGAAGGTTAGATTATTTAGAATATTACACTCTAGCTAACACCTATTTAAAAAAGTTAGTATATGAAGGTAATGCCTCTTTAGTAACCACAGACTCAAGAACACCTGTTCAAAAATTCAGCAACCCGTTCCAAGCTGTTTTCCAAAGCGGAATGGACTACCAAATAAGTCCAGAAATGATTTTTGAAGTAAGTCAAACAGGAGGAAGTTCAACAGAACGCCCTTATGCTTTTGGTCGTCCTTCAGGTGGAGGTAGTACAGCTTATCCTCCAAAAGCCTATGGTCAAATACGCTTTTTTCCAACCTACTATTTTGGAATGTTTGATAACAAAGATTTAAGACGTGATGTTACAGTTACAACAACTGGATTAGGTGGTTTAGCAGATGAAAAAATGCTTCTATTCAAAAAAGGAAGTACCACATCTGGAGGATTATCTTTAAACAAATGGGATTATTCACGTATGACGGATAAAAAATACGCAACTCAACAAAGAGTAGCTGGTATTAACGCTCCAGTAATGCGTTTGGGAGATATGATACTATTATTAGCCGAAACTTATGCTGTATTAGGAAATGATAGTGATGCCAGAACAGAATTATTAAAAATAATAGCAAATCAGGAACATCACTTTTAACAGCAATACAGGACGAACGTGCATTTGAACTTGGAGGAGAAGGACAACGTAAAATGGATTTAGTTCGTTGGGGCTTATTAGGAAAGAAAGTAAACGAATTACAAGCGCAAATGACAGCAATGGCAGATGCACTTCGCGCTACTGGTTCTTATACTTTTCCAAATGGTAATGTAATTTCTAGTCATATTTATACTAAGACATTTACCCTTGCACAAGCACAAACTTTAGGATTAAATAAAATTTTAACAGGCAATAATTATGTTGCCGAATCAGATCCTTTATATCCACTGTTATTCCCTGGTTGGAGAGGTACAGCAACAGATTGGAAACCTGCTCAAGGGGTAACATTAAAAAATACAATACTAGGAATAAAAGGATTATTCAAACCATTAACTCCAACAGAAATTACTGCTGCTACAACCGCAGGTTATGCAAAAGTAGCTTATGGAATTGATCTTGTTAATGATGAATCAAAACCTTGGGAAGTAAATATTAATGGAGTATTTGGAGGTTATCTTCCTGCTGATTTTACAGCTAATTACTCTCCCCTATATTTAGTTGCTATTCCTGCCGCAACTATTCAAGCTTCGGGTGGCAAAGTATCTAACAATTATGGTTTTCCTAATCAATAATTAAGTAAAAAAAACATCAATACAGCTCCAACCCGTCATTAAAAAGTGACGGGTTGTTTTTTATATTTTCTAAACAAAAACTCGCTTATCCCAAAAATATTTTAGTACTTTGAGCCTCCTATTTACAAATACTTATGGAAGTAATAAAAAACAACGAAGGTTTTGAAGCAGTAAATTCAAATCCGTCCTTAATGCGAA
>NCET01000222.1 GCA_002280815.1 Flavobacteriales bacterium 32-34-25
TTTTCTTCCCAATCATCAATTTGATGCATTGGATTATTGAATTTGTCTGAGTTGATAGTGTTTTCCATGTGAGTTGTATTTTATGATGTTTTAATAAATAATTTAATTTTTTTGAAGTTACCGTTTAGCGGTTAGTTGTTAATTTCAAAATTACGCAGATACTTTTTTTTCAAAATGGATAAATGATTCAAAAACATGGATAAATTTTCCATAGTGCTAATTTTTTGATGAATAAATTGCAGTATGTGTATTTGGGGAAAAAGCATTGCAATTTGATTTTTGATTTAGAATTTCCTTTTTACTCTTATATATAGGTATACAATTCTTCTTGTAATTCAAATTCTAGAAACAAATGACACATAAAGACCGTTTTTGAATAACCGACCAATTGTTTTGTCTTTTTTATACCAATATTGATGCTGTTTTGGTTAAATCATTTAGGTATTAATATTAAAAAGCAATAAAATACCAGCTTAAATCTTTGTTAAAGATGTTTTGTGGTGCTGTGATAGTTAAATAGCCATAAAACAAGGGTTTTATTGTGTATAATTCAAAAAATGAAGGGGTTAAAAATGTAAAATGTATTTTTAAACCTCTTTTTTTATGGTTTTTTGATTGGATTTTATATGTTTTTGACGAATTTATCCATTCCCAAGCCGCAGTTAACTGTTAATTTTACCATAATATTATTAACTAATACTAATTAAAAATGAAAAAAACCAAATTCAAATTATTGACGTTATTCGTTTTCAATTAATTCGTGGGCACAAAAAACACAGGTGTCAGGGGTTGTAACCGATCAGACTAAACTGTCTATTCCTGGAGTTAATGTCATTATTAAAGGTTCTAAGGATGGTATTTCTACTGATTTGGATGGAAAATTTAAGGTTAGTGCTAAGCCAGGAGATGTAATTGTATTCTCTTATTTGGGTTATAGAACCTTAGAAGTTCCATATAAAGGTGGAGCTACTTTAGATGTTTCTTTGAAAGAAGACAACGCACAGTTAGATGAAGTAGTAGTAATTGGTTATGGAACTGTGAAGAAAAATGACTTAACAGGTTCTGTAGTTACCGTAAGTGCCAAACAAATTGAGCAGGCAAATAAAGTAGATGCGATTTCGGCGCTACAAGGTCAATCAGCAGGTGTTGTTATTCAGCGTACAGATAATAAGCCAGGTGGTGGGGGATTTAATATCCGTATTCGTGGTTCTAGTACTATTCTTAATAACAAATTAGCTGATAATGGAGGTTTTACACCAGGAAGAAATCCATTGTTTATTGTTGATGGAATATTTTTAGATGATATTTCGTTTTTGAATCCAGCCGATATTAGTAGAATGGATATTTTGAAAGATGCTTCTGCTACTGCAATTTATGGATCAAGAGGAAGTAATGGGGTTGTTTTAATTGAGACAAAAAGTGGTAAAAGTGGTCAGTTAAAAGTCAATTATTCCAATTATATTGGAACTAAAGAAGCTTATAATTTGCCAACGATGTTAGATACTCCAAGTTATATTGAGTACTTGAGAGATGTAGTAGTCGGAAACAAATTTGCCGCTAACCAATTAGGATATAGAAGAGGTGATGTTGTTTTGGCTGATTATTTGTCTACAGAAGAATTACAAAATGTTGCTGATGGTATTAATACGAATTGGACAGATTTGATTCTTAAAAAAGGATTTCAAACTAATCATACTTTAAATGTTAGTGGGGGTACTGAGAAAACAGTTTATTCTGCAGGTTTAGGTTATACAAAAGATGAAGGTACTCTAGAAGGGGAGTCATTTGAGAGATTTAACGTTAGAGGAAGTTTAAAAAGTGATTTGAACAACTGGTTGAATTTAAGTATTAGTAATTATATTACAAGTGCAATACAAGATTCTGGTAGCTGGGAAGGTTTTAGAAGTTCTTATCGTTTAAAACCAATTGGAAGACCATATAATGAAGATGGATCATTGAAATTTTTTCCAACAGCTAAGGAAACTCAAATTACTAATCCGTTATTCGAAGCGGATTACCAAACAAAAGAGACAAGATTTCTACAATATATAGGAGATATTGCCTTAGAAATTAAACCTGTCTCAGGATTAACATTAACAACCAAATTTTCACCTAATATTAAGTATTCAAGATATGGTGAATATCGTGGTTTGTATTCAAAAGATGTAGTTGGACAACCTTCATTAAGAAGAGCTCAGGTAAATAATTCAAATTATTTGTCCTATTCATGGGATAATATTATTAATTATAAGTTTGAAAAAGGGATTCATGCTTTTGCTGCAACAGCAGTAATGTCAAGATTTATGGAGCGTGGTGAAAATTATTACAATCAAGTTAGAAATTTCACTACTGATGATTTGTCTTTCTATAATTTAGATGGAGGTACTGAAATTAACAATGTATCTAGTGATTTTGCTAGACAAACTCTAGAATCCTATACTGGAAGATTTAATTATACTCTAAGTAATAAGTATTTGTTTACAGTAACTGCTCGTTACGATGGTTCTTCTGTTTTGGCAGTAGGAAATAAATGGGCATTTTTTCCATCTGCTGCATTTGGATGGAAATTAATTGATGAGGATTTTATGAAATCTCAGAAGATATTTAGTAATGCAAAAGTTAGATTGAGTTATGGTCAAACAGGTAACAATGGAGCATTAGGATCATTAAGTACTCAATCTTTATTAAGTGCTTATGCAACAAATCTTGGTGGTACAGCTTCATCAGCATATTATATCGAAAGTTTAGCTAATAAAAATCTTACTTGGGAGAAAACTACTGAGGTTAACTTAGGTTTTGATTTTGGTTTCTTAAACAATAAAATATCTGGTTCTATTGATGTATATAATAGAAAAAATTCTGATTTGATATTCCGTACTGATATACCAGTATTAACTGGATATTCTTCAGTATTAGATAATGTTGGTGAGTCAACTAATAAAGGAATTGAGATTGGTTTAAATACAACAAATATTGATAAAGGTGGTTTTAAATGGACTACTAACTTTAATTTCTCAAGCAACAAAAATACAGTTGATAAACTATATGGTTCTGTTGATAAGTTATATGATAGTAATTCAGGAATAAACATGATTATTACTCCAGGTCAACCTGTTGGAGCTATTTATGATTATGTTTTTGATGGTATTTGGCAGTTAGATCAGGCTACAGAAGCTGCAGTGTTTACTCAGACTCCCGGACAAGTTAGAGTTAAAGATTTAAACGGAGATGGAAAAATTACTGCTGATGGAGATAGACAGGTTATTGGTCAGGTAGCTCCTAAATGGAATGGTGCTGTAACAAGTACTATGAATTTTAAAAATTTCGATTTTTCATTCTTAGTTAATACTAGCCAAGGAAACACGGTATCAAGTAGTTTTCACAATAATACAATTTTTCCATGGGATGGTGAACCTTCAAGATTATTTAATGCTGCAAAAGTGGATTATTGGACACCTGAAAATGCTTCCAACTCAATGTATCAACCAGGAAACGGAGGTAGGTTTAATCATTTAGTGAAATATAAAGATGTATCGTTTACTAAAGTTGGTTATGTTACTTTAGGATACACCTTGCCTAGTACTATTTTAGACAAGCTTAAAATTAGTAGTTTCAGAATTTATACTACAGTTCAAAATCCTTTTGTGTTTACAAAGTATGATGGTTGGGATCCTGAAAATGCAGGTAGAAATGCATGGGGAGCAGCGTTTATGTCGCGTACATATATGGCAGGAATTAACGTAAACTTTTAAGGTGTTAAATCTAAATTTTAAAAAAAATGAAAAAATATATTAATAATAAATTAATGCTTGCGTTCCTTTCGGTAGGAATATTAAGTGCCAGTTGTGAATCTTATCTTGAGGAGGAAAATAAAAGTGCGGTATCAATTGATATAGGTTTACAGCATCCAGAAACTTTTGATCAATTAGTGTCTGCTGTTTATTTAAAATCTAGAGAGACTACTACTAAGTACACTGCAGATATGTATTATGTTCTAGAAGATTTAGGGACAGATATTGTGACTAGAGGTGGTTTGGTTTCGGGAACAAATGATCTTAATGATTATGTGAATTTTACACCAACAAATTGGGCTGTACAAGTATATTGGGCTAATCAATATAGTATTATTTCTTCAGCTAATATAGCGATTGATAATGTTGATAAAATTCAAGGTGTAACGGCAGACGCTAAAAAAGTAGGTCTAGCAGAAGTTAAATTCTTTAGAGCAATGTCTTATTTTAATTTGGTAGAAAATTTTGGAGATGTTCCTTTGGTTTTGAGACAAATTACTGTAGCTGAAAGAAATTTTGTTAGAGATACAGAAGAAAATGTTTACAAACAGATTGTCGCAGATTTGGAAGAGGCTTTAGATGGTGTCCCTCCGACAACAGCTGTATACGGTAGAGTTACTAAAGATGCAGTAAGACATTTAATGTCTAAAGTTTTGTTGACCCGAGGATATAAAAGTTTTGGTACTCAAGCTGATTTTACACAAGCAGCTTCTCTAGCCGATGCTGTGATTGCAAATCATCCTTTAGTTTCATCTTTTGAATCATTAACAAGCATTGGTAATCAGAGAAATTCAGAGGTTATTTTATCTTATTTATTTGGTAATAATCCAGCTACACGTGGTTGGGGGAATTCAAGACACATGATGTATAAATTTGGATTTTTTGATTATCCTGGGTTAAATAGAACAGTTAAAGGTTTAGGGCCAATGCCAACTCCATTTTATTATTCGCTTTTTAGTGATGACGATCAGAGAGCCGATGCAACATTTAAAAGAGTTTTGTATGCTGATAAAGCATTTCAAACTACTGTAAATGGTACTGTTGTAAATTCAGTTGTAGGAGATACTGCAATCTATTTTCCTAAAGTAGCTTGGTCTCAGGCTGAAATTGATGCTGTAGCTTACAAGGTAATTAATCCTGATAAATATTTAACTAGTGATGGAATTACTCCAGTTCATTATCCTATGTTTAAAAAGTTTGACGATCCTACAGTTCCATTTACTCAACCAGATCAACCATCATTGGGACAAAGAGACATGGTGATAATGAGAAGTGGAGAAGCTTATTTAATTGCTGCAGAGGCATATTTAAAAGCATCAAATCCTGGAACTGCTGCTCAAAGACTTACGACTTTAAGATCTAGAGCAGGTTTAACTACTCCTGTAACTTCAGGTCAAGTGACACTTGATTTTATCCTTGATGAAAGAGCCAGAGAATTGACAGGAGAAGTGAATAGATGGATGGATTTAAAAAGAACGAGCAAGTTAGTTGAGCGTGCAAAATTATACAATCCACACGTTGCATTTAACAATGCTTTAAAAGCATATCATATGTTGAGACCGATTCCTCAAAATGAAATTATTAGTACAGAAAATCGTCTTACACAAAATCCGGAATATAGTAACTAGTTTATTTATTGTTTGATTGGTTAAGTTAAGTTGGTGATTTATTTAACCCTGAAAAGAGAAGAAGCTAGTTCTTCTTCTCTTTTCTTTTTTTTAAAATAAGAATTCGGTTTTGAGGTATTATTCACTACAAATGAATTATCAAAAGAAATTCAACGGTTTTAAAAGAGAATATAAAAGTTCTTTTACCAGATTAATCCATTTCAATTTGTTTTTGATAATCGTTCATTTTATTCGAATGAATATTTTTTAAGCAAGATCAATCCTAAAAATAAAGTCCTAAAAATATAAATTTATTGCTATTGAATAGGCTTTAGAATTTTTAAAAAGCAATTTGCCCTCAACAAAAACACAAACAGATAAATATGAATTTATACCGTTTATTAAGATATAGGTTAGTAACCGTCCCAGTTTTATTATTCATTTTATCTTGTTCAATAAAACCAGCAGCAAGCAATTATGTAGATTTAGTCAATCCGTTAATTGGTACGGCTCCATCTACAACTATTAGTGCTTTGCAGCATGGAGAAGACGAAACTGAAAACAATGCACAAGTAGTGCCTTATGTTACCGTTCCTTTTGGAATGACGAATTGGACTGCTCAAACTAAGGCAACAGAAACCAAATGTGTCGCACCTTATTATTATACCGATACTAAGATTTCAGGTTTTAGAGGAAGTCACTGGCTGAGTGGTTCTTGTGTGCAGGATTATGGAAGTATGACCATTATGCCTATATCAGGAAAATTAAAATGTCAGGCCGATGATCGAGCATCGAGTTTTTCGCATGATACTGAAAAAACGACTCCATACAATTATAATGTTACTCTGGCTGATTACAAGATTGATGT
>NCET01000223.1 GCA_002280815.1 Flavobacteriales bacterium 32-34-25
AGAAATGGCAGTTCCTATGAGTCCAGACCAAGTATTAGCTAAAAGACAAGGAATCTTCAAACACCAATCGCAAAAAGATGGTGTCGTATTTCAAGGTACCGATTCCAGAGAATTTTGGCAAAGAGCCGAAGATCGAAACAAAGAAACCGCTGAATTATACGATCAGTTAGGTTTATCCAATTACGCCGCAATGGAAGCCTTTGTAAGATGGAAATTCTAAAATAAACCCTAATGACTTTTTTTCAAAAAGCTGTGTAAATAATATCATTTGCACAGCTTTTAAAATGAACAACAAGAGCTGTTTAAATTCATCAAAATCACACCCTTTAGGGTCAAGGAAATTAATATTGATGAATTTAAACAAGCTCTATATCTAAAATTTAAAAAATGAATCTATTTAACATCACAAATAAAGTTACTGTAATTACGGGAGGAACTGGAGTATTAGGAAGTTCAATTGCAGAACATTTAGCTGCTTCTGGAGCAAAAATTGTAATCCTGGGAAGAAATCAGGAAACAATTGATAATAGCATTACAAGCCTAAAAGAAAAAGGCTATGAAGTATTGGGAATTGCAACAAATATTCTGGATAAAAAATCATTAGAAGCAGCACGAGAAAAAATCATAGCACAATATGGTCGAATTGATATCTTATTGAATGCCGCTGGTGGAAATATGCCTGGCGCTACAATTGGTCCAGATCAAACTATCTTTGACTTATCAATGGATGCTTTTCAAACCGTGACTGATTTAAACTTAAATGGTACTGTACTTCCTTCGATCGTTTTCGGAGAACTTATGGCCAAGCAAAAAGAAGGAGTTATCATCAATTTCTCTTCGATGACCGTTGACAGAGCGGTAACCCGCGTTGTTGGTTATTCGGCATCTAAGGCTGCAATGGAAAATTTCACCAGATGGATGGCAGTAGAAATGGCAACAAAATTTAGTGACCGCATTCGTGTAAATGCTATTGCACCTGGTTTTTTTATTGGAAACCAAAACAGAAAATTACTAACAAATGAAGATGGCTCTTATACTCAAAGAGGAAATAGCATTATTAACAACACTCCTATGAAACGTTTTGGCGAAGCCAATGAATTAGCTGGAGCGATTCATTTTCTATGCAGTGATGCTTCTCAATTTATAACCGGAATTGTACTTGCTGTTGATGGTGGTTTTAGTGCTTTTAGCGGCGTGTAAAAACAAAAAAACCTGTGAAATTTTCTTTCACAGGTTTCAAACCACTAAACTTATTATAAAACTAACTTAATAAAAAAAACAATTTTCTAACCAAAAAAATTATTCTTCAGACACAATTGGTCTTTTATCCATTTCTACAGCTACATTCATCAAATAAGCCACACCACTATCGTTAATCATAGTCATATTAAGCGTATCCAACATAGCCAATTTTTTAGAAACTAAACCATTGAATTTGTTATATGAAATATTCATTTCTTTTAAATTATCTAATTTTTCAATAGCCAAAGGCACTTGACCTTGAAAATTATTTTCAAAAAGACTAAAATTACTTAGTTGAGTTAAATTAGCCACACCTGGACTTAAAGTTCCACTAAGTTTGTTACTATTTAACAATACTGTTTTTAAGGATTTCATTTGATAGAAAGACGCTGGAATTGCTCCTTCTATTTCATTATTAAATACAGCTAATGTTTCTAAATTTTGCATATTTCCTAAATTAGCTGGTAAAACGCCCGATAATTTATTCATATACAATTCTAAACTTTTCAAATTGTTCAAATTACATATCGCTTCAGGAATAGCAGCTGATAAACTATTAAAAGACAAGTCTAAAACTTTTAGTTCTTTTAAATTACCCAAACTAGCAGGAATACTTCCTGAAAGATGATTTTTATGCAAATTTAATTCCTGTAAACTTTGCAAATTCCCTAACTCAGATGGAATTACACCTACTAAGTTATTATCCTGCAAATTCAACCCAACCACTTTACTGTTTAGCACTTTAACACCTGCCCAAGTAGTTACATCCTGAGACAAATCCCATTTTACTTTCCATTGACTACCATTAGTAGCTTCATAAAATTTCACTAGGATTTCTTTATCCGAAAGTGCCACATTAGCCATCATTGAAAATGAGGACAAAACCATTAAAAATAAAGTAAATATCTTTTTCATAACTTCCGCTTTTATTTTAGATGAATAAATATAAGACAAAATACAGATTAAATGCTAAAATAATCGATGAAATACATCACTAACCCGTATTAAAAAGTAATTATCTTACATTTAAACCATCGGAGCTATTTCATTTATTTTTATATATTTGGATTACTAATCAAAAAAAACAACCACATGGAAATTAACTTCTTAGCACTTTTTGCTGCTGCATTATCAACTTTAGTTATTGGGTTTATTTGGTACAACCCAAAAGTATTTGGAACAATCTGGATGAAAGAATCTGGATTAACCGAAGAAAAAATGAAAGGTGCTAATATGCCCGTAATTTTTATAATGGCAGTATTTTTTGCCTTTTTAATCTCAATGATTTTGCAATTTTTAACCATTCACCAATGGGGTGCTTTTGGAATGATTGGTGGCGGAGCTGCAATTGATGCTAAACCATCTTATGCCGCATTCATGGCCGATTATGGTACGGCATTTAGAACTTTTAAGCACGGTGCGCTTCATGGTTTTCTAACAGGTCTTTTCCTTGCCTTCCCAATGATTGCAACTAACGCCTTATTTGAAAGAAAAAGTTGGAAATACACCTTTATCAATAGTGGTTATTGGATTGTATGTTTTATGATTATGGGCGGAATTATTTGTGCTTGGCAATAAAAAAATTCTCCTCTCAATTTTATAAAATTGAGAGGAGAATTTTAAAATAGTTTTTCTATAACTTTTGCTAAATCAAAATCTTTATCAGTAACCCCTTTAGCATCATGAGTTGATAATCGAATATTGACTTTGTTGTAGACATTGAACAATTCTGGATGATGATTTTTAGTTTCTGCTAATAATCCAACTTGAACTATAAAAGCAAGTGCTTGATTAAAGTTTTTAAACTCAAATTTTTTCTCAATTCCATCGTTTAAGAAGATCCAGTTTTCTAATTTCGACAAAATAGGTTCTGCCGTTTTTTTATTATACGTTTCCATAATTTTCTTTTTTCTAAAGTTAGTTATTTTCTAGCTTTCAACCCGCTTATAAACTTAAAATAGTACCTTCGTAAATTAAAAACCGCTTATCATTTGAAATCACTTTTTTCATTTAAAATTTACAATTCGGTACAAGATATTCCTGTTGAATGGGATGTTTTGGCAGTAAAAAACATCTTTCTTTCTCGAGATTATCTAAAAATTTTAGAAACTGCTGCTCCTGAAAACATGAGTTGTAAATTTATTGCTTTGTTTGAAAACCAAGAGATTATTGGCATCAGCATTTCTCAGTTTTTAGATTTAAGTCAGATTCCTTCTTTTGGAGAAAGAGATAATTGTATGAGAACTAAAATCAGGAATTTTGTTTTTAAAAGATTTGGTTCTAAAGTACTCATCATCGGTAACAACATGTTAACGGGGCAAAATGGTATTTCGTTTCATGAAAAAGCGCCAATAAAAAGCATTTTTAGATTATTAAAAGAAGCTACTGAAGCAGTAGAAATTCAATATACGAAACAAGGAAACAAGCCACATATTACTATTTTTAAGGATTTTTCGAAAACAGAAATTAAAACTTTTGACATTCCTGAATTTGATTCTTTCTATCGATTTTCTACCCAACCCAATATGATTTTCAACATCAAGAATTCCTGGCATATTTTTGATGATTACATAGCAGATAAGAATAAAAAATACCGAGATCAATACAAAAGAGCTCGAAAAAAAGCTTCGGAAATTAGCAAACAAAAAATGAGTCTTGAAGACATTCAAAACCACAAGGAACGCATCTACGATTTGTATCTAAATGTAGCTAAAAAAGCCGCTTTCAACACTTTTTATTTGGACAAAAATCATTTTGAAATTTTCAAGAAAAACCTAAAAGACAAATTTTTATTCTACGGCTATTTCAATAACAATCAATTAATTGGATTCAATACCCTAATCAAAAATGGTACTGACATAGACACTTATTTCTTAGGCTACGATGAACATTGCCAGAAAGAAAAAATGCTGTACCTGAACATGCTATACGACATGATAGGCTATTCTATCAACAAAAAATACAGCCGAATTATTTTTGCCCGTACCGCTTTAGAAATTAAAAGTTCGGTTGGTGCCAAAGCGGTGGATATGTTTGGTTTGATGAAACACAACAATCCTTTTTTGAATTTATTTGTAGCCAAAACGTTTCGCTATTTTGAACCTAAAATGGAATGGCAAGAACGAAATCCTTTCAAATAAAAAGGCTAAATTTTGAGTGTAGCAATTTTTAATTTTCTTTTTGATATCGAAATATCCAAGTTGGTTTCGGTACCACAATACTCTCCGTCAATTTGAAAACTCGTTGGTTTATTAATATTAATCAAAGCTTTATCAGTAGAAATAACCGTAACATGACCCGATGAAATTGGAATTTTTCCCAAAATAATTTTTAGAAAAACACTAAAAGTTATCGTTCTTAAAATAATTAATTCGAATTTTCCGTCGCTCATAATTCCTATTGGGTTAATTACAACTCCTGTTCCGTATTTTTGAGAATTGGCAATAACAATCATTTGTGCTTTGGTTTCAATCAATTGTTCTTCATTTTTTATACTTACTCGAAATGATTTTCCTGCATGGGATACCGTTTTAAAAATTTGCAAAGCATAACCTAATTTGCCTCTAATAGCACTTTCTTCGTAATTTTTAATCAAATCAGCATTCAAACCTAAATCGCTCAAATGAATACACATTCGATTATTAATACTTATAAAATCAATGGATACAAAATGATTATGATTTTGAAAAGCAATAGCAATATTCTCTTCTTGAGATTTGATTAAACCCAAATCGGTTGCTAAGCCATTAGCTGAACCTACTGGCAAAATTGCAAAAACAACATCTTCCTGCTCTAAAGCTTCGGCCACTAATTTTATGGTTCCATCACCTCCGGCTATAATTACTCGCTCGGGATGATACTGGGTATAATATGCTTTAATATTTTGCAAATCATCCACTCCAGTGGTTTCTATACAATACAAATTCAAATTCAAATACTGAGCATAATGAGAAACCTGCTCAATCAAAGCAGCCTTATCAACACCTCCCGAAATGGGATTCACCACCATCATCACATTATTTTTCTCCATTTTACTTCATATTTGTTTTAAAATTAACTAATTTAGAATACACTACAAAAGAAACCTTATAAATGAAACCTATTATAAAGTTATATCGAGGTTATGCTAACGAACAAGAATTAATTGTAATGGGACATGTTTTTCTACCAACTAAAAAAGTAGATTACGATTTTCAGGATAAAAACTTTAAAAACGCCAGTTCCATAATTGGTATGTACCGAATGAAAACCTGGGCTAATGCTGATATTTACCTAAAACACAACCACAAAACAATTCATACCCGAACACTTACTGATGGTTATTTTAAATTTTGCATTCCTCTTAGCCAAGAGGATTACGGCTGGATTGACTATGAAGTAAGTTTAAATTACGAGAATGAAACCATTACAGCTATAGAAAGTTATATTCGGCCAAAAGTAGATCACTTGGGGATTATATCCGATATTGACGATACTTTTTTAGTTTCCTATACTTTAAATCCGTTGAGAAAATTATATCATCTGTTATTTAGAAATGTAAACAGACGAAAAATTTTTGAAGATGTAACTATCCATTATCAGGCCTTGAGTCATTCAGGTAGAAACGATCATAAAGAACTCAACACCTTTTTTTACGTTTCCAGTAGTGAGTGGAATTTATACCGATTTATTGTCAAGTTTACCGAAATTCATCAATTACCAAAAGCGGTTTTGTTATTAAAAGATATTAAAACCAGTTTGCGAAATTTTTTCTGGACAGGAAGGGGCGGACACAATCATAAATTTGAAAAAATAAAACACATTTTAGAATTTTATCCCAACTTAAAATATGTTCTCATAGGCGATGATTCACAGGAAGACCCGTATTTGTACGAAGCCATTGCTAAAATTTTTCCTTTGACCATTCAGGCCATTTACATTAGACAAACTGCCAAACATAAGAAAAAGAAAGTGATTAAAACACTTCAAAATCTCGAAAGTCTTTCAGTAGAAGTTTGTTATTTTAAGAAGAGTAAAGAAGCGATAGCGCATTCTAAGAAAATTGGGTTGATTTAGGAAAACTGAAATAAAAATAATTACACAAAGATTCGCAAAGTAAAACACAGAGATACACAAAAAAACAATCTAAATATGTCCTGCGAGCATTTTAAAATAAAAACTCAGCGAATCTCTGAGACTTCTTTGAGAATCTCCGTGAAATTACAATAGACTAATTACAAATTATCTATTTCTTCCTGAACAATTTCCCAATCTAATAACAACTGGTCTAAATCGGATTTCTTTTTATTGTAGGCTTTAAAAAAGGCAGCATCTTCAATATGTTTATCATAATTGGAAGCCAACATTTTATCGTCGTGTTGGATATCTTTTTCCAATTGTTTGATTTGGCTTTCCACCTTACTCAAACGGTTTTGCAGTGATTTTCCTTTTTTCTGATCTTCGTAAGATGCTTTTTTATTCTCTTTAGGAGCTGCTGCTTTTGCTACATCTTTTTTCTCCACTTCACGCATATTTTCCAAATTGCGTTGCTCTAAGAAATAATTGATGTCTCCTAAATATTCCTTGATTTTTTGATCTTTGAATTCGTAAACTATATTCGACATTCCTTGCAAAAAATCTCTATCGTGCGAAACCAATAGTAAAGTTCCTCCAAATTTTTGCAGAGCAGCCTTTAAAACGTTCTTAGATTTAATATCCAAGTGGTTTGTAGGCTCATCCATCAACAAAACATTAATAGGCTGCAAAAGCAATTTACACAAGGCCAGACGGTTTCTTTCGCCTCCTGAAAGCACTTTTACTTTTTTCTCTACATCATCACCACGAAACAAGAAAGAACCCAACATATCTCGCACTTTGGAACGATTGGTATCCATTGCGGCATCTTCCATAGTTTGCAACAAGGTAATTTCGCCATCTAAATATTCGGCTTGATTTTGAGCAAAATATCCCAATTGAACATTGTGTCCTAATTTAATAGTTCCGTCGTATTCAAATTCGTTTACTAAGGCTTTGATAAAAGTCGATTTTCCTTGTCCATTTTGTCCCACAAAGGCAATTTTACTTCCGCGTTCTACTAACAATGAAATGTCTTTTAGAATAACTTTATCGCCATACGCTTTAGTTACGTCTTCAGCTTCAATAACTACTTTTCCTGGTTCTTTAGAAACGGGAAACGAAATATTCATTACCGAATTGTCGTCTTCATCCACTTCAATTCGTTCTACTTTATCTAATTTTTTAATCAAGGATTGCGCCATCGAAGCTTTGGAAGCTTTGGCACGGAATTTCTCGATTAACTTTTCGGTTTCTTCAATTTTCTTGGCTTGGTTTTTTTGAGTTGCCAATTGTTTTTCACGGATTTCATGACGCAATTCTAAATATTGAGAATAAGGTTTGTTGAAATCATAAGCTTTTCCAAGGGAAATTTCGATAGTTCTATTGGTTACATTATCCAAAAACATTTTATCGTGCGAAACAATTACCACAACGCCTGGATAATTACGCAAGAAACTTTCTAACCAAATGATACTTTCAATATCCAAGTGATTGGTAGGCTCATCCAGCAACAAAACATCATTGTTTTGCAATAAAAGTTTCGCTAATTCGATACGCATTCTCCATCCACCCGAAAAAGTTTCCGTTTGATTGTTGAACACCTCTCTTTTAAATCCTAAACCTAAAAGAATTTTTTCTGTATCTCCTACATAATTATAACCACCTAATAAATCAAAACGATGGGTATAATCAGATAAATCTTCAATGATTTTACTGTATTCTTCACTCTCATAATCGGTTCTGGTAACCAGTTGATGATTGATTTCTTCCAGTTTTTTTTCTACAATTTTAATCTCTGTAAAAGCTTCATAAGCTTCTTCAAGAACTGTTCTCCCTCTTTCAAAATCAATATCCTGACGCAGGAATCCCATTCGGATATCTTTCTCCTGAGAAATCACCCCCGAATCAGGAGCAAAATCTCTTGCCAACATTTTTAACATCGTGGATTTTCCAGCACCATTTTTCCCTACAAGACCGACTCTATCTCCAGCTCCTAATCGAAAGGTAACTTCTTCAAACAAATAAGTACCACCAAACGAAACCGATAAGGTAACTTCTTCAAACAAATAAGTACCACCAAACGAAACCGATAAATTGTGTATATTAAGCATATTTTGTGACTAATGTTACATTGGTACTTTTGTTAAAAATGTACCTTTGATAAAAATTTTTGCAAATGTTAAAAAAAGGATCCAAACTAAATAGTATTTTAACAGGAACTTGTCCGAAATGCCAAAATGAAAGCATGTATGTGGACAAAAATCCACTTAATTTAGCTAATGTTTTAAAAATGAACGAAAAGTGCTCGCATTGTGGCTTGACCTATCAAATTGAGCCTTCGTTTTTTTATGGTGCCATGTATGTGAGTTATGGACTAAATGTTGCAATTGGAATTGGCTCTTTTATAATCTCATATTTAGTATTTCATGCTTCGTTAAAAACTGCTTTTATTGCAATTATAGCAACTTTAGTAGTTTTATTTCCATTTGTGCTCAGATGGTCGAGGAATATCTACATCAATATGTTTGTGAGCTACGATCCTAATTTTAAAGCATAAAACTAAGGGCAAACACCGCAATTCCAGAAATAAAAAACAGACACGAATTCCACGAAATAACACAAATTTGGATTTCATAATATTCCACGAATCTGCCTTTGGCAGATAAAATTTGTGTAATTTATTTTAAGATCATTACTATTTGTGCTAATTAGTGTAATTGCTTCGCCTATTCGCTATTGCTCGGGTCGTGGCAAAATAAAACTCCTGTATTTGCCCTAGCATAAAACTATCTTTTATTCTTTGGTTTAAAACGGTCAATGTTAATTTCTTTTGACAAAGGAATTCCACTTTCTATTGATTCAAATAATGCTTTTGCCATTGCAGGTCCAAGCATCACGCCTCTGGTTCCTAATCCGTTTAAAATATGAATTGACGAACTACTGGAATGAGTCCCAACAATAGGTCTTCTGTCTCTTACTGTAGGACGAACACCTGCAAAATGAGAGACAATTTCAAACTCACAATTGATGATTTCCTGAATGCGTTCTACTAATTCCTGTTTCCCTTCTTCGGTTGGCAAATCGGTTTTGTCTTTCCAATTGTAAGTCGCCCCCACTTTGAATAATCCGTCGCCCAGCGGAAGAATAAACACAGAGGTATTTACAATTACGTCCAAATCTAATTGGGGTGCTTTGATGATAAAAAGTTCACCTTTTGTTCCATCCAAAGGCAAATTGTTAAAATAAGGATTGGCGTGCATTCCGAAACCTTCTGCAAAAATGATATGTTTTGCTTCAATATTTT
>NCET01000567.1 GCA_002280815.1 Flavobacteriales bacterium 32-34-25
GAGAGCGAACTATCCAATAGCTCAGCTATTTTTTGAGAAGCACCCTCTATGGAATTTTCCAGTAGGCTGAATAATTCAGTTCCTTGTATTTTCTGAACTATGGCTATCGCTGTTTCCTTTTGAGATGGCTCCAATTTTTCTTTTTGTAGCAGCATCCCCACGGCACCTAGTTCTTCAAAAGTAACCCCTTGGGCAAAACCGTTATCCCCACCGGATATTCCGTACCCGTTCCACTCTTCCTCCTCTTCTTCGAAATCGGGTTGATTACTGAAAACTTCATCCAGCTCTTCCTGCGGAATTTGAATACCTACATTTTCATTTTCGTCGTATTCAATGTCTAAGTTATCAGGGTTTATCTCTGGTTCCTCAATTTGGCGTTTAGTGGTAATGTTTGGCACTGTAAGGCTTCTTACAGGTTTGGGTTGCCCCATAATATCAGGTAAATCAAGGTTGACCTTTTCTGGCTTTGGATCTGGTTTCTCCCTTTTCGTAATGACAATCTTATCCTGTAAAAGCAGGATAATAATTATCAGAAGGCAAATCACAATTACTACTTCCATAATGTTAGTTTTTAAAATAAACCCTTGTATTTTTCGTTGAACTCCTTTGTAATCATGTCTTCAAATACTTTAAAATGATATTCCAGAATATTATTGAGATAGGCGAACAAGGGTATTTTATCATCGCCTATAATCTGAACGATACGGGTTAAACGTTCATGATATTCAGGGCTTAGGTATATACTTTTATTGCCTCTTTTCTGCATTTTATTCATTTGCATAAATGCTTTTTCATAGGATACTTTCGCTGTATTAGTTGCTATGCTGGAGTTGTCGTTGGTTGCAACGACATTCCTTTTCTTTTTGTTTTTCTTCATTACAAAATGGGTTTAAAATGTTCATTGAAATAATCTGTGATATCGTCCCCGTACTCTCTGAAGTGGTGTTCAAGAATGTTATCAATATAAGAGTAGAGCGTTGTTCTTTCTTCCCTTGTCAGTTGAACGATGCGGAGCAATCTTTCGTGGTATTCGGGGCGAATGTAAACGACCTTACCGTTACGACCTGAGGGAAACCGATTGAAAAAGTTTCCTCATAGTCCACTTTTTTTGATGAACTGCTTCGCACTTTTTCTTTCGGTTTGGTTTTAATTTCCTTTGTTTCTTCCTCTTGAGGTTTGTTTATGGGTGGAGAAATAGGCTCGTCCCCACTTATGATATTCATCAAATAATCCTCATCAACGTCAGGCTTTTCAAAAGCGTTGTTTTTGTTATCCTTAGCCATAGTCTAATGATTTTATAGTTGTGTGATTTTCAAAAATTCTTCGACAAATAAATCCATTTTGGTTATTTTCATTAGCTGTGTTTCGGCAGGAAGTAAACTTGACCTGAATACATAACCGGCAGTGTCATCTGTTTCTTTTCGGAAACGCTTACTGTCCATAATCCTTGTTCCCATTATTGGCAGGTTGAGTTCTTTGATGACACTTTGATAGGCATCGTATATACCTGTTTTTTCTCTGCCGTCCACTTGGTTCCAGAACAACCAAAGTTCTTGTTTCTCGTTGCCCTCAGTAGTTTTCGGAAGTTGAAGAAAGGCTTTGGTAAAGCCCAATGTACTTTCTACGACCAAGCGGTCTGCGGTAATGGGCGAAAAGATAAAATCCATTGTCT
>NCET01000224.1 GCA_002280815.1 Flavobacteriales bacterium 32-34-25
CAAACCTAATTCGTGAGCCACTTTTATAGCTTCAAAACAAGCTTCGGCAGCCGATTCAGAAAGTGCAGGAGTAATCCCGCTCCAGTGAAACCAGGTTGCATCTTTCAGTATTTCTTTCCAGTCAAATTCACCTTTTTTCAAAGTAGACATTGAACTGTTAGCTCTGTCATAAATTACATTACTGGCACGGGTACTGGTTCCTGTTTCAAGGAAATAAATCCCTAAACGATCACCGCCTTTCATTACATTTTGACAATCTACATCCAGTTTGCGCATTTCATGAATAGCACAATTTCCTAATTCGTTATTAGGTACTTTAGTAACAAATTCTGCTTTCATCCCGTAATTTACAAGCGAAACAGCAACATTAAATTCTCCTCCTCCATAGGTTGCTTTATACGAATCGGCCTGAGCAAATCTCAAATGCCTTTCTGTAGATAAACGCAGTAGAATTTCTCCAAAAGTGACTACTTTTTTCAAATGAAAAATTTTTATAAATTATACTTAATTATTTTCTTAACCTTTTACTGGAAATTTAAAATATTCCATTTCAGAAGCAGGCAATTCACCTCTTTTAATTTCGTCTCCTAAAAGATTACAAAGAATACGTCTAAAATATTCGTGTCTTGGGAAAGACAAGAAACTTCTTGAATCAGTCAACATCCCCACAAAACAGCTAATCAAACTCATGTTAGATAATGCGTTTAATTGTTTTGTCATTCCGTCTTTTTGATCTAAGAACCACCATCCTGAACCAAATTGTACTTTTCCTCTAACACTTCCGTCGTTAAAGTTACCAATCATGGTAGCCATAACTTCGTTATCTGCCGGATTCAGGTTATAAATAATAGTTTTAGTCAATTTATCTTTAGAATCCAAAGCATTTAAGAAAGCTGATAATTTTTGAGCCTGTGGATAATCTCCAATAGAATCCCATCCTGTATCAGGTCCTAAAATACGGTGCATACGAGCATTGTTGTTTCTTAAAGCTCCTAAGTGAAATTGTTGAACCCATCCAAATTCATGGTAGGTTTCACACAAGAATACTAAGATAGCACTTTGGAATTTCAAAGCTTCTTCATTGCTGATTGCCTGATTTTCTCTTTTCTTTTTGAAAATAGCATTTACTTCGCTTTCAGTATAATTTTCGAAATAGATTTGGTCTAATCCGTGGTCACAAAGTTGGCAACCATTAGCATTAAAATATTCAATTCTATTTCTCAATGCCGCACATAAGTCAGCATAAGTATTGATAGCAACAGAAGCTTTTTGAGCTAAAATATCAAGATAATCATTGTAACCATCGTTGGCAATTAAAATCGCTTTGTCTGGCCTAAAAGCAGTACTCACTGTAGTTTTGAAATCACTTTTCAATAATTGAGCGTGAAAATCTAAGCTATCAATAGGATCTTCGGTAGTACAAACTAATTCAGCATTCACTTTACGAAGTAAGTTTCTTGTGCTGTATTCAGCTGAATTTACTTTAGCCGAAGTTTCGTCATAAATTCTTTCAGCCGATTTTTCGTTTAATAAATCAGTAATATCAAAATAACGAGCTAACTCCAGGTGAGTCCAGTGGTACAATGGATTACGCATTGTGTAAGGAACTGTTTTTGCCCAGTTTAAAAATTTATCTTTATCAGAACCATTACCAGTTACAAATTCTTCATTGATACCTAATGTACGCATGGCGCGCCATTTGTAGTGATCTCCTTTAATCCAAACATCAGTAATATTATTGAAGATTTTATCTTCGGCAATAAACTGAGGATTCAAATGATTGTGGTAATCAATAATAGGTTGGTTCTTAGAATAATTATGGTATAATTCTTCTGCGAATTTATTTTCTAATAAAAAGTTATCGTTTATAAAAGTGCTCATTATAATTTACTTAAAATATTAATCTCGCTTTAGATGACAAAAAGATTGCCGCTCCTGCTAAATCTCCTGGATCACCCCATTTAGCTGCCGGTGTTCTGCTGATGATAAAATCGTTAAATGGATGTCCGTCAACTCTAATTGGTTTAGTTTGTTCAGTTGCAAAATAACCTGGACCAATTCCGTTAATTTGCACATTGTATTTAGCCCATTCTGTAGCCATATTTTTAGTCAACATTTTCAAGCCACCTTTTGCTGCAGCATAAGCCGAAACTGTACTACGACCTAATTCACTCATCATAGAGCAAATATTGATGATTTTGCCTTGTCTTCTCTCAATCATTCCTTTAGCCACATGCTTAGAAACAATAAACGGACTTACTAAATCAATATCAATAACCTCTCTGAAATCAGCAACTTCCATATCAATTAATGGAATTCTTTTAATAATTCCAGCGTTATTAATTAAGATATCGATTGGTCCAACTTCACTTTCAATTTTAGCAACAGCATCTTTAACTTCTTGTTCATCGGTTACATTAAATTTGCAACCAACAGCGTTAATTCCTTCACTTTGAAGTGCTGCGACAGCATCGTCAATTTTTTGTTGAGACGAATTTCCGTTTATAACAATGGTTGCTCCTGCCTCACCTAAACCTTTAGCCATTGCCATTCCTAATCCATGAGTACTTCCAGTGATAAGAGCAACTTTGCCTTTTATATCAAATAAATTTGTCATTTTTTATCTTAAATCAGTGATTTTACAAACATCCATATCTCCATAATCTAAGTTCTCACCAGCCATACCCCAGATAAAAGTATAATTAGATGTTCCTGATCCAGAGTGGATAGACCATGGTGGAGAAATTACCGCTTGGTGATTGTTCATCCAGATGTGTCTTGTTTCTTGTGGTTCTCCCATAAAATGACAAACCGCTTGGTTTTCTGGAATGTCTAAGTAAAAATAAACTTCCATACGACGATCATGAACGTGAGCTGGCATAGTATTCCAAACACTTCCTGGACGCAATTCAGTCATTCCCATTTGCAATTGGCAAGTAGTAACTACACTTCCAATAATCATTTGGTTTACCGTACGGTGATTAGCCGTTTCCATAGTTCCTAATTCCAGTTTGTTAGCTTCTGCTAAACTTACCTGAACTGTTGGATAAGTAGTATGAGCTGGAGCCGAATTGATATAAAATTTAGCTGGATTTTTAGCGTCAGCACTTTTAAATACTACTTCTTTATTTCCGCTTCCAATATATAAAGCATCTTTAAAACCTAGTTCGTATGATTTTCCTTCAACAACAACAGAACCATTTCCACCAACATTGATAATTCCCATTTCTCTACGGTCTAAAAAGTAAGCTGATTTTAGAGGATCGATAGTTTCAAGAATTAAATCGCCATTCACAGGAACAGCCGAACCAGTAATATATCTGTCATAATGCGAGTACGTAAAAGTAATTTCGTTTTCTTGCATTAGATTATCAATCAAGAATTCATCTCTTAATTGTTTGGTATCGTATTGTTTTACTGCTTGAGGGCTAGAAGCGTATCTAGAACTATAATTTGTCATAATTATTTAGTTTTAATGTAATCGATTACAAAGGTATTAATTTAATTTATTTATTCTCTATTTTATAAAAAACAAAGTTCTGTATAAAAAGTTAAAAAAAAAGAAAAAAGCCCTCTTGAAATACAAGAGAGCTCTTTTTATTTTACAAATCAGTTATTGGCGCATATTTAGGCACTAATGATTTCATAACCACCCAACCTATTAAATAACAAACCGCACAAATAGAGAAGATGATAAAGTAACCTGCTTCAATTCCATGGAAGCCCATAAAATCCATATCAGTATTTTTACTATAATCAAACAAAACTCCGGAACCTTTATTAATAACTGTAGATCCAATACCTCCTGCTAAACCTCCGATACCTGTAATAGTAGCGATGGCTTTTTTAGGGAACATATCTCCTACAGTTGTAAAAATATTTGCTGACCAAGCTTGGTGTGCAGCACCTGCAATACCAATTATAATTACCGGCAACCAATATGAAATGTGTCCTAATGGCTGAGCCACTAACGCTAACAATGGAAAGAATGCAAAAATCAACATGGCTTTCATTCTTCCTTCATAAGGGTTCATTCCTTTTTTCTCTACAAAATAAGTTGGCAACCAACCTCCAATGATAGACAACAAAGTAATCATATACAATACAAAAAGAGGGAAAGCCGCTTCAGTAGAATCCATATCATAAACTGAACTCAAATAAGCTGGTGTCCAGAATAAGAAAAACCACCAAACACCATCAGTCATAAATTTTCCAAAAGCAAAAGCCCATGTTTGTTTGTATCTAAAACAATCTTTAAATGTAACTCTTGTAGCGGTTTCTGGAACATATCCTGCAATCTTACTATCGGCAGTTACATCTTGCTGAATGTATTCTAATTCAGCAGCATTTACTTTCGGATGATTTTCTGGTTTATCATACATAAACATCCAAAATCCCATCCAAACAAAACCTAAAGCGCCAATAATGATAAAGGACATTTCCCATCCAAAAGATTTCGCAATAAAAGGAATTGTAATTGGCGCAGCCAATGCTCCTACAGTTGCTCCTGCATTAAAAATACTAGTAGAAAATGCTCTATCTTTTTTAGGAAAATATTCAGCAGTAGTTTTAATTGCTGCAGGAAAGTTCCCTGCTTCTCCAACCGCCAAAACAAAACGAGCAAAAATAAACAAAGTCACACTTACATTGATTACTAATGCTGTATCCTCAATGGTACCAATAACTTCTTTAGCTCCTTCAAAACCTACAAACCAATTTCCAGTGATAATTCCAGAAGTTGCAATTCCAGCAAAAGCATGCAAACAAGCTCCTATTGACCAAATTCCAATTGCCCAAAGGAAACCTTTTTTAGTATCCATCCAATCCACAAACTTTCCTGCAAACAACAAAGAAACTGCATAAAAAATTGAAAATAAGGCTGTAATATTTCCGTAATCGTTATTTGTCCAGTGAAATTCAGGAGCTATAAAATCACTCCATGTCAAAGATAAAACCTGTCTATCTAAATAATTTATAGTAGTTGCAAAAAACAATAACGAACATATTGTCCAACGATAGTTTCCAACAGCTTTTGGTGTTTGGCTCATAATTAAAAATATTTATAATAAAGTTAAAAGTTAAATACTTTACAAGACCTTTTGAATAATTACAGCATTATAAAAAAAGGCAAAAAACAACGCAATATTTTAAAAAACAAAGCGTAAAACACTATTAATCAATAAATTAATTTCAAAATAGCTAAAAAATCAACCACAACAAATGTAATCGATTACACAAATATAATTCTAAATAATTGAAACACAAATATTTTGTATTAATTTTTAAAATTCCAACTTAAATAAACATTTTTTATAAAAATTAGATTCTTAAATTAAACATCTGCTAATTTATGTATTAAATTCCAAAATCGGCCAAGTAAATTAACCAAAATTATGGCAAAATCGAATTTTTATTGAATATTCGTTAAAAATGAGCCTAAGGAAAGAAAAATTTAAAAGTACGTTGTTCAAAGCTTAAAATCTTAAAACAATTACTTAATCAATCGACTTGGAGAATAACCAAATTGCTTTTTAAAACACCTACTAAAGTACAAAGGATCATTAAAACCTACTTGATCAGCCACTTCAGAAACATTGAATGTCTTTAATTTTAATAATTGTGCAGCCTTTTTTAGGCGAACCGTTCTGATGAATTCATTGGGAGACAAATCCGTTAATTGTTTGATTTTTCGATATAGTTTAGACGAACTCATTCCTAATTCCGCACACATAAAGTTAGCGGTAAGCTCCGTATCGCTTATGTTTTTTTCAATTAAATCAGTAATCTTCGAAATAAAGTCGATGTCTAATTGAGAATGCGTTAATGTAGTAACATCGGTTTCAATCTCTCCCGAAAATTTTTGCTTTAATTCAATTCGGGTTTTTATAATATTATCTATTCGGGTTTTTAACAAAGAGGGATCAAAAGGTTTTACCATGTACTCATCCACTCCTAAATTATAGCCCTTAATTTTATTTTCGTTTTCGGATAAAGCCGTCAACATAATCAGTGCGGTATGACTAATATTTTCATCGCTTTTTAAGGCTTCAACAAATTGAAATCCTCCCATAACAGGCATCATCGCATCGACAACACAAAGCGCTGGTTTTATCTTTCGGCAAAGATTCAATCCTTCATCACCATTTTCAGCTTGGTACACTTTATAATAATCCGACAAATAATCGCTAATAAAAAAACGAAGTTCAGCATTATCTTCAATAACTAGAATATTTTGTTTTAGCTCTGTACTTTGATTGCTTTTTTTAATATTATCTATTGCAGTATATGCCATTTCTGGTTCTTTGTACTCAATATCAAAAACCTCAGATTTTTTATAACTGCTTTTCGAAATAGGCAATTCCAAGGTAAAAACACTTCCCTTTGAAGGAGCACTTTTTAGTTTCAATTCGCCTCGATGAATTTCTACTAAAGAAACCACTAGAGACAAGCCAATTCCAGAACCTGTATTGTTTTTTTTACTGCTCTTAACTTGATAAAATCTAGAAAATATCTTCTCTTGACTTTCTACAGGAATTCCTACTCCATCATCACTTACCTCAACAATTAATTTATTAACTCCATCGTCTTCTTTTGTACCAATGTACAAATCAACAGTACCATAATTGTTTGTAAATTTTAAAGCATTTGAAAGTAGATTATACAGTATCTTATGGTACTTATCCAT
>NCET01000568.1 GCA_002280815.1 Flavobacteriales bacterium 32-34-25
AATTACAGTGTAGGTGAAGAAATTATCAAGCCAGAATATGATCCGTTTAATCAGGATATTAAATTAAAACAGCTTTTAAGTGAAACTGATGATGCTGATGAAAGAGCTAATTTAAGAAACCGTGCAATAGATTATACTAAACGTACTAGTATTAACTTTATTGGAGTAAGAAAACAAAGAGGAGCCGAACAAAAACCACATATTTATGATCCTGAGAATTTTACTTTATCACAGTCATTCAATAAGGTAGAGCGTCATGATTACGAAATTGAGGAATATTTAGATCAACAAGCCAGTACATCGGTTGATTATGCTTATAGTTTTGATAAGAAGCCAGTAGAGCCTTTCAAGAAAACACAATTCATGAAAAAAAGCAGTTATTGGAAGATGCTAAGCGATTTTAATTTCAATTATTTGCCGTCTAATATTACTTTCAATACTAATATTAACAGACAATACAACCGTCAACAGTTTAGACAAGTGGATAACGTTCCTGGTCTTGAACTGAATCCATTGTATCGAAGAAATTTTGGTTTTAACAGCCAATAATATTGTAAAGAATTATTTAGATCAAGACGATCAACCCATGGAGGATTTCTCCATTTGGGACAGTTATTGGGACATTGGAGATCCTAATAGACATACTCAACAAATTGTTTTAAACTATGACATTCCTATTAATAAGATTCCGTTATTTAGTTTTGTAAAAGCGAATTATAGCTATACGAGTGATTATAGTTGGCAAAAATCGGCAAATTCTTTATCGGAAATACTTGTGGAAGGTACCGAATATAACTTAGGAAATACGGTTCAAAATGCCCGTACTAATAACTTGAATGCTAGCTTTAACATGGATATGTTGTACAAGTATTTAGGATTGTCTAAAAAATCTAAGGTAGCAGCAAGACCAGCAGCTACTGTTGCACCAAGACCAGGGCAAAAAATAACAAGTGCCCCAGTTAAACCACAAGCAGAATCTAATGTATTTGTAGATGGATTGATGGGAGTTTTGACTAGCGTTAAGAATATTCAAATTAATTATACCGAAAATAGCGGTACATTATTGCCAGGGTATACTCCAAGTGTTGGCTTTTTAGGTTCTTCAAGACCGTCGTTAGGATTTATATTTGGAAGTCAGGATGATGTGCGTTATGAAGCAGCTAAAAATGGTTGGTTGACCAATTATCAAGAGTTTAATCAAAATTTCACTCAGGTAACCAACAAGGTTTTGAGAGCGACTGCTAATGTGGATTTGTTTCCAGATTTTAAAATTGATTTATCGATGGATCGATCGCTTTCCGAAAATTATTCGGAGCAATATGATGTGTCTTCGGATGGGACTTACAATCCACGTTCTCCATATAATTATGGAATGTTTTCGATTTCAACGGTTTTAATTAAAACCGCATTTTCTACTAGTAATGAAATGGAATCGGCAGCTTTTGATGATTTTAGAGGA
>NCET01000225.1 GCA_002280815.1 Flavobacteriales bacterium 32-34-25
TTTTTAATAATCAA
Organism: Flavobacteriales bacterium 32-34-25; assembly: GCA_002280815.1. Classification (GTDB taxonomy): domain Bacteria; phylum Bacteroidota; class Bacteroidia; order Flavobacteriales; family Flavobacteriaceae; genus Flavobacterium. The sequence continues at coordinate 15 of NCET01000225.1, forward strand.
TTTACCCCGAAATTAGGTGGTCAATTTGAACTGGAAAGTGGTGGTCAGTTTGCTCCGGAACTGGTGGTCAATTTACACTGGAAAGCGGTGGTCAATTTGACCGGTTTTTCCACATTGTTACAAACACACTTAAAAATTAATGGAACATTTCTTTTGTATTCTCTATCCCTATCAAAAAACATCTCAAATTAAAATCACTAGCTATAATAACGTAAGATTTATCAGATATTTTTTATGTTCGAAAATCTATTAAAAATATTAATTTATAAGATTCAAAAATAAATTCAAAAACCCTTTTACAGACTAAAAATTCCTTTAAAAGGATAAATAAATCTAAAATCTCATATCAGTAAATCTTTTATAAAAATACATTTGGGCATATAGAAAATATTATGTTATCCCTATTTAAACCGAAGTATTATCTAAAAGATATACTCCCACAGAATTATATTGATATCCACAATCATATACTGCCTGGAATAGACGATGGTGCCAAAACACTAGAGGAAACCACCGCGCTTATTTCTAAAATGAAAGCAATCAATATTGCAGGAGCAATACCAACTCCCCATACTTTTTACTCTCTTTGGAACAACACTCCTGAAAGTATAAAAAAATCCTTTGAAATAGCTACTGCAACTAAACTGAATAACTCTTTTTTAAGAGGATATGCCAGCGAATACATGCTCGATCAAAAACTAATAAAAACCATAAAAAAAGAACCCCTATTATGTCTCTATGAAGACTACATACTAATAGAATTTCATCTTTATAATTACCCAATAAATCTATATGAAATGCTTTTTGAATTAAAACTACAAAATTATAAAATTGTGTTAGCACATCCGGAACGCTATTTATATCTTCATAATTCGATTAATAAATATAGAAAATTAAAAGAGTTTGGAGTTTACTTCCAATTAAATTTATTATCTCTAATCGGCTATTATGGAAAAGAAATACAAGCAATGGCAGAAGTTTTACTCCATAATGGATTATATGATTTTACAGGGACTGATATACATAATGAGAGACAAATTAGTCAGCTTGCCACTAAACCCATTTCGTTTTCCAAGAGAAATATACTAGGTGATTTACTTCAAAATAATAAAATATTTAATCCATTCAGCCATGTTGTTTGATACAAGATTGTTAAGCATACATTAATATCCAAATAGTCTAATATTAAAAAGCGGTTTGTCTATATTTAAACAGATAACCGCTTTTTTGTTTGCACCCACAAGCGATTTGAATGCATCGAGGCCAGTTGTTTGTATCAGTAATGGGTGCGTCCCAACGTTTTGGCAATCCCTTGGTTTTGGTATCAAAAATTAAGTACATATCTGCTAGTGAAGAATTGCAATTCTATAAAATCACAAAAATTGAATTCCAAATTTAGTTTTTTTAGGCGATTGAAAAGGGAAGTTATCAATAAAAAAAGGTCTTGATTATGAGTCAAGACCTTTTGTATACTTTTAAAAAATTGTATTTATTTAAAATTCCATCCTAAAGTGACGCCAAATGCCACAGGTCGAAGTTTTGCATCCTTATCTGTACTATACAATCCATTAGCTTTTCTATCCACAACTGAAGTTGGATGATAACCAATATAAGATTTATCGGTATTCTGGTCAAGAACAGAGCCATAACCATTTTCAAAAAACATAGCGGCATACAGGGAATTCTTTGTCCCCATATCGAATGTAAATCCTAACTCAAACATGCTCATCACTATCCCTTTCGTTTCGTATTCTCCAGTAGCAGCATAATTACTGTGACCTCCAAAACCATATTCCGGTAAATTATCAATATTCAAATTAACATCAGGATAGTAAGCTGCACCATTGACATAAGATGCCCTTGCATCAATCTTATATTTTACTGGCAAAAAGTATTTAGCTCCTGCCCGGAAATTAAAATCAATTCCTTTATTAATATTCCTTTTATACTGCAAGAACAGCGGAATTTGAACAGCATGAAGTGTTTGTTTTTCATTATAACTACCTGTTGTTACATTATAAACAAATGCAGAACCTGAAGGATCGACCTCATAATTCGTAAGAGTTCCTGACGTATTAATCAAAGAAACTTCTTGTTTATATTGAGAAAATTCCAACCCAGTCCCTATTCCGATATGATTTGTTAAAGAGTAAACATAACCCGCTTTTAATGCGCCTCCAAGTCTATTTCCTGCTATTGTTTCTTTGACATCACTTTGAATATTCCCTATTCCTGATTGAACCCCAACATAAAACTGAGCTGCCATTGCTTGAGAAATTAGACAGACTGTAATTCCTATTATGTTTTTCATATTAAATTTCATACTCATGTTTTTTTTAGAATAATCCATCCTCATTTATACCAAATGAGGATGTCATACTCTTAAATTATTTAGTTTTTAACTAGAAGATTTTTTGTAAAATATTTACCGTTTACTAAAGTCATTTTAACTACATAAATACCTTCAGCCATTGGAGCTTTTAAAACTACCTTGTTTTCACTAGTAGTTTTATTCTCGATCAACAATCCACCTACACTGTATACTTCAACACGTGCATTTTGTAATCTTGATGAAGACACATTAGTGACAAGTTCGTAAGCTGTATTTGATTTTGCTGGATTAGGAACAATCTTTATATATTCTTCCTCTACTGTTGGAGACAAAACCAGTGGACAAGTTGTAACTACCATTCCATCCAATCTTGTTGCTTTGGCAAAATAAGTTCCATTTAATGACCCATTTTCTTTAAAATATTGTGCCGTTTGACTTGGAACTAAAACTCCATTTTTATACCAACTGTACGATGTAAAAGTCTTAGAACTATTATCAAAGAAGATAATATCTTCAAACTGTTTTCTGATTAAATTGGGTTGACTATTTACAACTGGCAACACTACTACCGTAGCAGCATTATAATTATTATTTCCCGCCTGAGAAGCAGTAATAGCTGCGAAACCGTAATTATTGAATACTAATAAACTATTTGAAATTGTTGCAATGTTAGTATTAGAAGAAGTATAACTTACAGGCAAACCACTACTGGAACTAGCTGTTAATGCTGCAGTTGTTACTCCATTGCAGCCTAACTCTAAATTTTGATTCCACGTAATTGTCTGATCTGCTTTAGTAATAGTAAAATCAGCACTAATATAACTAATAATATAATTTAATCCCGCACTCAAACTTCCTTGTCCAATTGCATAAATGCCTACATTTTCTCCTACAGCTCTTGTTAGAACTCCTGTAAATGAATCGCTTCCAACTAAACTTGGGGAAACTGAATAAGCAAAAACCGGATCAGCTGTGCCATAAATTTTCGTTTGAGAAGCGGAAGCCTTAACTGTAATAGGTTTTGCTGTGATAGTAAAATCTTTCGACACATAAGTAATGCTATAGTTCGTTCCCGCACTCAAACTCCCCTGTGTGATTGTATAAGTTCCCACATTCTCACCAGTGGATCTTGTTAATGTTCCTGTGAATGAATCCCCACTTACTAAACTTGGCGAAACTGAATAAGTATATACCGGATTGACAGCACCATATACTTTTGTTTGAGAAGCATCAGCAGTAACTGCTATAGGTTTTGCTGTGATGACAAAATCTTTAGTAACATAAGTAATGTTGTAATTGGTTCCTGCGCTCAAAGTACCTTGTGTGATGGCATAATTTCCAATATTATCACCAGCAGTTCTTGTCAAAATTCCTGTGAATGAATCACCACTTAGCAACCCTGGAGAAACTGAATAAGCATATACCGGATTGACAGCACCATAAACTTTTGTTTGAGAAGCATCTGTGGTTACGGTAATTGGCTTGGCTGTAATAAAAAAGTCATTACTAATATAACTAATGGTATAATTGGATCCAGCACTCAGACTTCCTTGCCCAATTGTATAAGTTCCAATATTCTCTCCGGGAACTCTTGTTAAAGCTCCTGTAAATGTATCGCTTCCTACTAAACTTGGCGAAACTGAATAAGCAAAAACTGGATCAGCTGCACCATAAACTTTCGTTTGAGATGTCGTCGCTGCAACGGTAATTGGTTTAGCTGTAATAGAAAAGTCAGCACCAACAAAAGTCATTAAATATTTAGGTCCTGCAGAAAGAGTACCAACATTTATGGCATAATTTCCTATATTTTCTCCTGCAACTCTAGTTAAAGCTCCTGTGAATGAATCTCCAGACAATAAACTTGGTGTCACTGTATATGTTAAAACAGGATCACTCTGTCCATATACTTTAGTTTGAGACACTGTTGCAGTAACGGTAATTGGTATTTGGTTTAATTTTAACACATAATTATATGTAGCTGTACAACTATTTGCATCAGTAACTGTAACTGTAAAATTACTGTCTGCAACTTGAGTTGAAGTTCCTCCTATCTCACCACTTGATGACAGAGTAAAACCTGAAGGCAAACTACCCGCAGTAACTGCATACGATTTCACTCCTGTCCCTCCTGAAACAGCAATATTTTGGCTATATAAAGTATTATAATCATAACCTGGCAATGTCGTAGTTGTAAAACTCAGTGCCGTTGGCTGTGTTATAGTATAATTGCGAGTTGCTGTACATCCGTTGGCATCGGTTATCGTTACCATATAACTTCCTGCAGCTAGACCGGTAGCTGTAGCAGCCGTTCCGCCAGAAGGCGACCATAAATAAGTATAACCAGGAGTCCCTCCAGAAGGAGAAATAGAGGCAGATCCATTAAAACCATCATTACAAGAAACATTGGTTTGGGAAGAGGAAAGAATACTGATTGCCGAGGGTTGTGTAATTGTAAAAGATTGTGTTTTCGTACAACCATTGGCATCCGTAACTGTACAAGTATAAATTCCCGCAGATAATCCTGTAGCTGTGGAAGCTGTTCCT
>NCET01000226.1 GCA_002280815.1 Flavobacteriales bacterium 32-34-25
GCGGTTTACAATAAATTGATTGAAAGAGGAATGCCAAAAACAATTCATATTGCTGTTACAATCGCTGCTCCAGAAGGTATTGCGTATCTGGAAAAACATTTGCCTGACAATTGCCATTTGTGGATAGGCGCTTTAGACGAAAAACTAAATGAACACAGCTATATTGTTCCAGGTCTTGGAGACGCGGGCGACTTGGCTTACGGAATCAAATTATAATTGAGAGAAAAAAGCAAATAAACTGCACAACATCAATACTCCTAAAGCCAGTTCTTGGTTTAATTTTAATTGTGGCATTTCGATATGATTGGTCGTCATCATTGCTAAAGGAGCAATTGTAAAAACCAATAAATCATTGCTTTTGTTTGCCGAAATCACATAAATGATGATTCCAATAAAAAAAGCAAATAAAATTTTTTTGAACGAAGCATGCAACAATAACGGTCTGGAAGGCAAAGTCATTAGCATCGAAATGACAAAAAATAATGCTACAGTGGCATAAATAGACAGCGCCGCATTCTGGTAATTATTGGTAAAATAATCAATACTAAAATTAGTTTCTACTCCATTGGTAATATAACTAATCGCGTCGGAATTGAATACTAACGAATAAACCGCAAAAATAATTGCTATGGCAAAAAAGGCAATAAAAGGCAAAAGCCAGTTTTTATAATCGCCAGAAACATGCGAAATAATAGAAACAAATACCAAAACCAAATACAAAATACACCAAAAATGAAATAAGGAAGCCACAAAAATCCATAAGGAAGCGTCAAATATTTTCTCTTTGGATGCCTTTTGAGACTGTAACGAGATTAACCTTCGAAAAGCCAAAAGAATGAAAAAGTTGGCAAAAACCAGATTGATATTATCAAAAAGTGACGGAAAAAAAAGAAGAAATAACATAAAGAACAAAACGCTGTAAGCACTGTCTTTACTCAGGTCGTTTTTTTTGGCTATAAAATTAGTTATCAATGCCGAAGCCAAAATAACTAATCCAATTCCAATTTTTTTAAAAACCAAAACAGCCGAATTTGACCAAGCTAAATCTTGAATTTGATAGATGAAATCGAAAAACAGGATCAAAAATACTACTAAGGAAAAATTTAATGGTGTAGATTTTTTAAAAACACTTGTTATCATAAGGATATTTTATACTTTTGTGACTGTAAATATAATACTTGTTTAAAAAGGAAACGAGTTATACTAAAATTTTATTGGCATAATAAATTTTAAATATTTACTCAATTATAACAACGATTAATAAAATTTTAAAATTCTATATCATGAAGGCATTTTTCGAAGGAATACAATCTCTTTTTGTTGATTTTCTTTTCAAACCATTAGATGGATTACGCTCTTTAGAGTTAAGCTACTGGTTTGCAGCAAACACAATTAACTGGATTTTTATGATTATCTGTGCGGTTGCAATGGTTTACTGGATTAAACAATTACGTATTTTTGACGAAGCTGGAACTGAAAATCAAGATACTACAGCTCACTCTTTCTTGAAATAAGAACAGAACAAGCATAAGCTAAAAAAGCTGTTTAATCTACAAAAAGTGGATTAAACAGCTTTTTTTTTTTGACCAAATAAATAAAAAATTATTCCAATTCCTTAATTCGATAAATACCTTTTCTTGTATTCCATAGGAGTAATTCCTGCTACTTTTTTAAAATGGCGGTAAAAATTGGAGACGTTGTTAAAACCACATTCAAAGCAAATCATTTCGGTAGGAATATTGTTTTCAATCAGTAATCTACACGCATGGCTGATGCGAATTTCTATTAAAAAATCATAATAGGTTTTTTTAGTCATCAGTTTAAAATAGCGGCAAAATGACGTAACACTGAGATTGCTAAAAGCTGCAATTTCTTTTAAAGTGATTTCTTTTTTATAATTCGAAAGGGTATAGCTGCATATTTTATTCAGTCGAATCGAATCAGATTCATTAGATTGATAAAAAGCATGCGAAGAAGTGATTTCGGTATATTCTTCGGTTTCCGATAGAAATTTTAAGATGTTTAACAAGATGATTAGCTTGTCAATATGATTGGCATTGGGCGCTTTTTTCATTTGCTCCATTACCATTTCTTTGGTATTCCCATGAATAATCATGCCTTTTTTTGCCTTTTCAAAAAGCTTCGGAATCTGGAAAGATTCGGGTAAGTGTATGAAATCTTTGCCTAAACAGTCAGGCAAAAACTGAATCACTATGGCTTCGACATCAAGATCCTTTTTATTTTGGTAATATTCTTCATGGCAACGCCAGGTATGAGGCAGATTTTCGCCTAGTAAAATAAGCTCTCCTGAGCCGAAATTACTGATGTTGTCGCCAATAAATCGCACGCCTTCACCTTTTATTACATAATGCAATTCCAGTTCAGGATGGTAGTGCCAAATCTTCCCAAAGTTAGGTTCTTTGTTGTGTCTCACTTCAAAGGAACTTTGGATACTGGTTGGTACTTTATGAAATAAAGGCTTCATAAACAATGCGTTTGGATTAATCACGCTAAATTAGTGTAATTTTTACAATTTCAAATATTTTTATGATAATATCCTATAAATAGATGCAAATAAATAATAAGAGCTTAAGCTTAATTTTTAGCATATTTGAATATAGACTACAACCGTTTCAATTTTGAGTTGGTTGTTGGTTTAAGGAAAATAAATCATAGCATGTCACAAAGCAGTTTGGATGAAAAAATCAAATTGTCTTTGTGTTTTATTGCTTATAAATAATTTAAAAATATGAACATCTATTTAGTAGCAAGTGGCGATTTGCGTTTAGGGGCAAATCAAGTATGTTGGGATGCACAAGCCCAAATGGAACAATTATTATCAGAAGCTGTTGCCGAAGCAGGCGGAAAAATCATCAGAGCGCATGCTTATGACGAGAAAAAACAGCATGGTTTTATTGACAGCCAAAAAATGGGAATGCAGGTTTTTAAAAATATTGACCCAACGACACCACTGATTGTTGCTGAAAGTGTTTGGCAATATTCGCACCATGTTTTGGCGGGTTTAATTACACACAAAGGACCTATTTTAACTGTGGCAAACTGGAGTGGGGAATGGCCAGGTTTAGTGGGAATGCTAAATTTAAATGGTTCATTGACTAAAGCGGGAGTTGAATACAGCACGCTTTGGAGTGTAGATTTTAGTGATGATTTTTTTAAAAATAATTTAAAAAATTGGTTACAAACCGCTACGGTTCAACCGGATTTCAGTCACGTAAGAGCATTTGATAAAGCGCTTATTCCTTCGGATGAATTAGCAAAAGGAACTGCATTTGCTCAAGCTTTCAGAAAAGAAAAAGCCATTATGGGAGTTTTTGACGAAGGTTGTATGGGAATGTTCAATGCTATTGTTCCGGATCATTTATTGCATCCAACAGGAATTTATAAGGAAAGATTATCTCAGTCTTCGCTTTACGCCAAAATGCTAACGGTGAAAGACGAAGAAGCCGAAGCAGTATTAGCATGGTTGCTTGATAAAGGAATGAAATTCGATTGGGGAACGGATGAAGTTACCCAATTAACTAAAAACCAAACGCTATTACAATGCAAAATGTACATTGCCGCAGTGCGAATAGCAGCTGAATTTGGTTGTGATACTATCGGAATTCAGTACCAACAAGGTTTGAAGGATTTAGTTCCTGCCAGTGATTTGGTCGAAGGTTTGTTGAACAATCAAAACCGTCCTCCTGTTTTTGACGAAGAAGGAAATGAATTGTTTGCTGGGGAAGCTTTGCCGCATTTCAATGAAGTAGATGAATGTGCCGGAATAGATGCTTTAGTGACTTACAATTTATGGCGTTCTATGGGATTGAAAGGAGAGAATACATTACATGATTTGCGTTATGGAGAGCATTTTAAAAATGAAAATATTGATGATTTTGTTTGGGTTTTCTTAATTAGTGGAGCTGCTCCGCCAGAGCATTTTGTGGGTGGTTATGAAGGAACTTCCAGCGAAAGACAGCCTGAAATGTATTTTAGATTAGGCGGTGGAAGTGTAAAAGGAGTGAGCAAACCGGGTTCTATTGTTTGGAGTCGAATTTACGTGATGGATGACGCCTTACATTGCGACTTAGGAATTGGGGAATGTGTTGATTTACCAAAAGAAGAATTAGACAGAAGATGGAATATGACTACGCCACAATGGCCTATTATGAATGCCATTTTAAAAGGGGTGAGTCGTGACCAAATGATGGGACGTCATAAGGCGAATCACATTCAAGTAGTCTATGCTGATAATGAAACTGAAGCTAATAAATGTTGCCGAATTAAAGCCGCTGCCTTACAGGAACTGGGAATCCAGGTTCACTTTTGTGGGGATGTAGCGGTGTAATAAAAGGTTTTGTTGTACGTCAGTTCGAGTGAATTTTCCGAAAATGCGAACAACTTTTTCTGAAAATTTGTATCGAGAACTTTTACCAAAACAAGGCTTCTCGATACATTTTTGGCTGATTTGAAATTTGTTTTGAATTCAAGTCTTCGTAGCCAAAACACTCGAAGTGACGAAATCAAAATAAATCAATTTGAGTGATTTTCGACAGAAAAACGCCCGTCTATAACAAACAGGCGTTTTTTGTTTTTATATCAGTTTGAGTATCATTCAAAATATTGACATATAGAGAAATGCAAAATAAAAAACGCTCAAATTGACGATTTATAATTACATTTAGGATTGTTTTTTAAAATGAAAAAAATAGATAGAACACAGATAATAACGGATAAAAAAGAATTAATTAGTTTTCTTAATTTTAATTTTTGGAAATCTGTATTCTAATAAAAAATTGAAAAGTCGAAAAATGAAGAAATTGAAAGGGATTACATGGAACCATACAAGAGGGCTGTTGCCAATGGTTGCTACTGCTCAGCGTTTTACAGCGTTTTACAGAGCTGTATCCAGATGTAGAAATTAGTTGGGAAAAAAGAAGTTTACAGGAATTTGCCGATGCCTCGATAGAGGATCTGGCTAAAAGATTTGATTTATTGGTGATTGATCATCCATGGACAGGTTTTGGTGCAGCAACCAATACAATTGTTCCTTTATCAGACCATTTTTCAAGCGAGTATATCCAAGATCAGGAAATAAATACGGTAGGTAAGTCCTACGAAAGTTATGTTTTTAACAACAAACTTTGGGCTTTGCCTATCGATGCTGCCACTCCGGTAGCTGCGGCTCGTTTGGATATTTTAGAAAGTAAAGGCTTAAAAGTGCCTGAAACTTATGAAGATTTATTGGCTTTAGCCAAAAAAGGATTGGTTGCTTTTGCCGGAATCCCGGTAGATTCATTAATGACTTTTTATTCGTTTTGTTGTAGTTTGGGTGAAGCTCCATTTTTGTCTCAGGAGAAAGTAATTTCAAATGAAACAGGAATTAAAGCGTTACAAATGCACCGCGAATTAGCTCAACTTATGGATCCGGCTAATTTTAACAGAAATCCAATTCAGGTGTATGAAGCCATGGTAAATACAGATGAAATTGCCTATTGCCCATTTGCTTACGGTTATTCTAATTATTCTCGAATTGGCTACAGCAAACATTTACTTCATTTCTATGACTTAGTAAAATTGAACAATCAACCTATGATTAGTTCATTAGGAGGAACAGGATTAGCTGTTTCTGCTTTTAGTCAAAACCTTCCAGAAGCATTGAAATATGCTGAATTTACGGGTTCTTCTCATGTTCAACAAAATATTTTTGCTGACAATGGCGGACAACCGGGACATTTACAAGCCTGGAAAAGCGATAGGGTCAACCAAGTCACCCATGATTATTTCAAGAATACTTTGCCTGCTTTAGAAAGAGCTTTCTTGCGTCCAAGATATTCTGGGCACATGTATTTTCAGGATCATGCTGGCGACTTAGTGCGTGATTATTTGATGAATGGTGGCAATGAGGTAGCAGTACTTGAAGCAATGGATGCTTTGTATGTAAAATCGCTTAATGCAGCAACAGTATGAGACCTTTAGAGGGCGTAGTTGTTTTAGAGTTTTGCCAATTTTTGGCAGGGCCTTCGGCAGGATTAAAACTTGCCGATTTAGGTGCCAGAGTCATCAAAATCGAAAGACCTGTAAAAGGAGAGGCTTGTCGTCAATTGAGTATCAAAGACTTATTTGTAGACGAAAGCAGTTTGTTATTTCATACCATTAATCGAAATAAAGATTCTTTTGCTGCCGACCTTAAAAATCCGGACGATTTAGAATTGGTTAAAAAACTCATTGCCAAGGCTGATATTATGACGCATAATTTCAGACCAGGTGTGATGGATAAAATTGGTTTGGCTTTCGCCGATGCCATTGCCATCAATCCAAAAATTATTTATGGAGTAGTTTCCGGTTATGGCGAAACAGGCCCTTGGTCTAAAAAGCCCGGACAGGATTTGTTAGTGCAATCTTTATCCGGTTTAGCCTGGTTAAGTGGTCGAAATAGCCAAGGACCAGTTCCTTTTGGTTTATCGGTGGCTGATATTATGTGTGGAAACCATTTGGTACAAGGACTTTTGGCGGCACTATTAAAAAGAGCCAAAACGAATAAAGGAGTTTTGGTTGAGGTTTCTTTAATCGAATCGATTTTAGACGTTCAGTTTGAAGCCATTACTTCCTAT
>NCET01000227.1 GCA_002280815.1 Flavobacteriales bacterium 32-34-25
TGAAGAAATGAAAGTAGAAGCCGATGGTTTTGATGGCGGAGATCGTACCAGTCTTAACTTGCCATCCAATCAGGAAGAATTAATGAAAGCCATAGTAGCTACAGGAAAACCTGTGACTTTAGTTCTAATAAACGGAAGTGCGCTTTCTATCAATTGGGCAAATGATAATGTTCCTGCAATTTTAACTGCTGGATATCCGGGTCAACAAGGTGGGAATGCTATAGCTGATGTTCTTTTTGGCGATTACAATCCTGCGGGTCGATTAGCCGTTACTTATTACAAATCGGTAGACCAATTGCCTGATTTCGAAAATTATGACATGAAAGGTCGCACCTATCGTTATTTCGACAAAAAACCATTGTATCCTTTTGGATTTGGTTTGAGTTATACCAAATTCAAATACAGCAACATACAAATTCCAAATACTATTGATGCTGAAAAAGATTTTGAGGTTTTGGTTGACGTAACTAACATTGGCAATCGTGACGGAGATGAAGTAGTTGAATTGTACCTAAAAGACGAAAAGGCTTCTACGCCACGCCCTATCTGGCAATTAGAAGGTTTTGAGCGCATTAATCTTAAAAAAGGAGAATCGAAAACAGTGCGTTTTAAAATGACTCCAAGACAATTATCATTAATCAATAAAAAAGGGCAACGTGTTGTAGAACCGGGATGGTTTACCATTGCTGTGGGAGGAAAATTACCCGATGATTCTGATGACATTCAAAAAAGTCGTTTCAACATTGCTAAAAAACCAACAATACTATTAGACAAATAGTCTATAAACTTTTAGAGAAAATTCATTTTCTGACAGCCTCTTAATTTTTTATAACATCCCCTTAAACATTAAGCTTTTAAGGGGATGTTTGTTTTTTTAAAGACTTTCTAAAGCAAGCAAAATTGATTAGCCTTTCATTGCTATCTCTCATTTTTTTATATTATTCACTTACTTTAAATACAAATTTGATTTATTGTAGAGCAAATAATTTACTTTTATATTTCTTAAGCATCTTGATACCAACTCCTTTTTAAAAAAGAAATTTAATTATCAGATGTTAATCTAAAATATCGATTGTAATTCTACTAATAAATTAAAAGAATGCTTGAAAATTTTCCTTTTTACCTAGGTATATTATTAGTTATTTTATTGTTGATTATGTTAGCCAATAAAATAAAAGTAGCTTATCCAATTCTTTTGGTATTAGCGGGATTGGTCATTAGTTTTATTCCTGGAGTTCCTGTTATCAATATAGAACCTGAACTCATATTCTTTATTTTTCTACCCCCATTATTGTATGAAGCGGCATGGAAAATTTCATGGAAAGAAATGTGGCGATGGCGACGCATTATTACCAGTTTTGCTTTTGTAGTGGTTTTTCTGTCGGCACTTTCAGTTGCATTAGTTGCTAATTATATTATTCCTGGTTTTTCTTTAGCATTAGGTTTTTTATTAGGCGGAATTGTTTCTCCTCCAGATGCCGTAAGTGCTGGAGCTATTTTAAAATTTGTAAAAGTACCCAAAGCAATTTCGTCCATATTAGAAGGCGAAAGTTTATTGAATGATGCCTCTTCATTGATTATTTTCAGATTTGCAATGATTGCTGTTGCAACAGAACAATTTATATTTTACAAAGCGGCAATGAGTTTTAGCTGGATGATTTTTGGCGGAGTCGCCATTGGTTTATTCATTGGATGGATTTTCATGAAAGCGCATCAATACATGCCCACTGACTCGAATATTGATATCGTTCTAAGCATACTTACGCCTTATGTAATGTACTTGGCTGCAGAGGAAATTCATAGTTCAGGTGTATTAGCTGTAGTAAGTGGTGGTTTGCTTCTGGCAAATAACAGACATCGCTTTCTTACTAGTAAATCGCGTTTGCAGGGATTAAATGTTTGGGAAAGTTTTTGCTTTATCTTAAATGGAATTGTTTTTATGCTCATCGGATTAGATTTACCACAAATTACCAGAGGTCTTGAAGAAGTTAATATTAGTATTCCAACAGCTGTTGGCTATGGTATAATAATAACAATTGTTTTGATGGTAAGCAGAATATTATCTTCTTATGGAGCGGTAATTATTACACTAATAGCCCGAAATTTCATTACTGTTGCTGATGGAAGAAATCCAGGTATAAAAGCACCTTTTATAATTGGATGGACAGGAATGAGAGGTGTTGTTTCATTGGCAGCGGCATTATCTATTCCCGTTTATTTGAATAATGGCAATGGATTTCCACAGCGAAACCTAATTTTGTTTATTACATTTATTGTTATTCTTTTAACATTACTAATTCAGGGATTAACACTGCCTTATTTTATAAAAAGAATCAATTTTAATACAATTGACGACACTTTGCCTCGTGAGGAAGTTTACAATAAAATAAGACAACAATTAGCTGATTTTGCTGTAAATCATTTGAAAACAAATTACAACAATCAAATAGAAACAAATACTTCATTGCAACATTTGATTCAAAAATGGGAACAACACAGCAATGGAATTGACGACGAATCAATCGCTATAGAATTAAAAGATATATATCTGGATTTATTAAATCAGCAAAGGCAATGGCTTATCAATAAAAACAAAGAAGATCAAAGTCTAGATGAATCCATCATTAGACGACAGATGCATTATTTAGATATTGAAGAAGAAAAATTGCAGTATTTATAAAAGCTTTTAAAGTACCTAAAAATGTTTTTAGCTGAATTTATTTCACCTACTCTTGTATAATAATTCTACAAATTTCGCTACATACAATACAACTCTACAAATACACTTAAAATGAACGGACTAGATATTCTAATCCGTTTTTTTTTACCCAAGAAACAATAGCTGGAAAGAAATATTTTTTTGAAATAAAAAAGAAAGTTTTTACTTATTTTTATTTCAAAAAACATCGTTTCATCGATTTTTTTAAGCATTTTATCGGTTTTATATACAAAAGCTAGTATTTTTATTCACTTAAAACACACCTAAAAGCATCCGTTAAATTGATTCAAAACAACAATAACTGCTTTTGTTTATAAAAATCCAATTGTTCTAATCTAAATATAAACTATGGGAGAACTTTACTTAAGAAAAACAAATAGTTATACCTTTTATTATTTTATGCTTATTATAGCATTAATGATTACTAACGGTACAACAGCTCAAACCGTTACGTCCCCACAGGTTAACTTTGCACAAAGAACCGCAGCCGCTACTCCTGAAAAAACCATTTATAACATAAAAGGAGATTTCACGATGTTAGGAAATACTAATCTAACGCTAGATAACTATGTAGATAATCTTAATAATGAAGGTCGATTAATGAAATACGTTGACATTGATGGTGACCCCAATACATGGAATTCGTCTATGGCAACTATGGAGCTCTCTAATGGAGGTGAAAATAGTGCCATACAAAATTGCTCTACTGTTATTTATGCAGGATTGTATTGGACGGGGAAATCAGAAGATGCGGATACTTTTACAGTATCGAAAGAAACGGCACTTGAAGCTTCAAAAAATGTTACACACAATGCAACTACAAACATCACTAATACCAATTATAAATTAACCATAACTAGAGGTGGCTCTTCTAATGATTTTTATCCTATTTATACTTTTACAAATTCTTTTGGAAACACCTATGCTTTTCATTTCACCAATAATAATGGAGGAAATAGAGTTAAACTTTCTGTAAACGGTGGAACATTAAATAATATTTCTGTCGATCACAACTCAGGAGTAGCTACATTTAACACACCTTATTCATTACCACTAGACGGTACAGTACTAAAAATTAATAGCATAACAAGAAGCACATCTCAAACTTTAACTGAACTTCAATATCAAGATGCTTCAAATTCTAGAGCCAATGTCCAAGTTTTCAACTCGATAAATAAAGACTACGACAAAAAAGTAATTTCGTTAAAAGGCCCTGGTGCTTCTTCATACACTACTTTTACGGCTAATTCTGATGTTTATTTCCCTGGATCAGCATATAGTGGAATATTTGTTGGATATCAAGAAGTTACTGACTATGTTAAAGCCCATGGCCCTGGAGCCTATACCGTTGCCGATATTGCCTTAATAGAAGGTAACAACTCAAATCCCGGATATTCTGGAGGATGGGTGATGGTCGTTATTTATGAAAATCCTGCAATGAAAAGTCGTGCGGTAACCCTCTTTGATGGTTATGCCTATGTAAATGGACAACGTAGTGGTGGTGGCGAATTTGGAAATATTCCTATCTCTGGATTTACTACAGTAGATTCTGGTCCTGTAAACATGAAACTAGGTGTGATGGCTGCCGAAGGAGATATTGCTACAAACTCAGGTAGTGATTATTTAGCAGTTCAAAAACTAAATCCAATTTCACCATCATATCCCGCAGATTATCTAATATTAAATCATTCAGGTAATACCACAACTAATTTCTTTAATTCTTCCATATTCCCTCAGCCAGCGGTTGGAGCTAGTAATCCTATTTTACAAAATAATACTGGGGTAGATTTTAGTATGTTTACTATTCCAAACGCATTGAATTCAGTTATTGGCAACGGTCAAACCTCCACTACCTTTAGATTTGGTTCTACTTATGAAGTCTATACTATTTTTGGTTTTGCCATGTCAGTAGACTCATACATACCCGAACCAAAAGGATTAATCAGTGTCAATTCAATTAACAATGTAACCAATCCTACTGTTTTAAATGCTTTGCCTGGACAGGCGATTAATTTTTCTCTAAACATAAGCAATGGAGGAACCGAAGCAACTAACAATACCATAGTAAGTATTCCTATTCCTAATACAGCCGTTTTCATACCCGGAAGTACTATTTCAACCAACACTTATAATGGCTTTACAACAGCTAAT
>NCET01000228.1 GCA_002280815.1 Flavobacteriales bacterium 32-34-25
CCAAAATACACACGATAAGCTGGAGACAATTTTACAAGCTCATAATAATCACTCGTTTTCTTTCCAAAATCGGCAAAAAAGCGCTCAAAAACATCAGGCATCCAGTACCAACTCGGCCCCATATCGAATGTAAAACCGTCTTTTTTTAATTGTCTCGCCCTGCCTCCTATAGTTTCGTTCTTTTCATAAACCAAAACATCGTGCCCGCTTTTGGCTAAATAACAAGCCGCAGATAAGGCAGAAAACCCAGAACCTATAATTGTAATTTTCTTTTTCATTTGTTTAACAAATATACAAAAATATTAAACAAAACTACAGTCTTGATGTTAATTCTGCTAATGAATCAAAAACAGCTATACGCTTTAAAAGTGTTTCCGATTTAATACAGGACACTAACCTTCCTGTAAACCATAGTTCAGTAGTTTCGTCTAATAATTCATCGGCCATTTCCTGGACATACGCATTTACTTCGTCTCTATCTGGTTTTACAGTCAAACAGGAAACATACACAATAGAACTGAAATGTTTCTTCAAATCTTTTAAATTATCAATGGGCATGCTTTCACCTAAATAGATACTCTTATAACCTTGTAAAAGAATTTCATAATGCAAATACATCAATCCTAATTCATGAATTTCGTTTAACGGAAGTGATAATACAAAAACCTTATCTTGCCTTGTGGCTTCTAAAAACTGTAGTTTTTCGGAATTTAAAATAATTTTTTGTCGAATTAAATAACTAATAAAATGCTCGTGAGCTGGCGAAATTGTGTCGGTTTGCCACAACAACCCTATTTCTTCCAGCAATGGCATAAAAACCTGATGAAAAATTTCTCTAAATGTTTTTTCTTCTGCTAACCAATTATAAGTAATTAAAAACAACTGTTGATCAAAATTCATCATAGCCATTTTAAAGGCATTGATAGCATGATTATTAGCATTTTTAGAAGACAAGATTTGCTTTACAAGAACAGGAATTTCTGTTTCAGGAAGAGAAGCTATTTTAGAAATCTTATAACCGTATCCGTGTAAGAAAGTTATATTAAGTAGTTTTTGCAAATTTGATAAATCATACAACCTAATATTCGTATCAGTACGCATAGGTTCGAGAACCTGATATCTTTTTTCCCAAATACGAATGGTATGTGCTTTTATTCCCGAAAGATTTTCAAGATCTTTTATGCTAAAAACATTTTTAATATTGTTCATCTATTTTTAAATAATATTAAACAAATATACGTTTTTATTAATTAACACAGCATAAAGTAAATTTAAATAAAAAGTCTTTAAAAGAGTCCCATTACATAAATATAATAGTAAAACCAATAACCTAAAAACCTAAAACTATTTCAAACAAAGGACTTATTAGAATAAATAGCTGTAGTATTTGAATTAAGTAGTATTTTTGGCAGCAAACAAACGAACCTAAAAAAAATAACGATATGAAAAAAGTATGCTCTTTAATAATCTTATTTAGTCTTTTTGGTTGTGCCGAAATGCAACAAGTACTAAGCCAGATACCACAAACAGGAACCTCGGGAATTATTGACATTTCTGGCGGACTAAAAGAGGCCTTAAATAATGGAATTACAAAACAAGTAAGCAAACTAACCGCAACTGATGGTTTTTACAAAAACGAAGTGGTAAAAATTTTACTTCCAGAAGAATTAAGAAAAGTGGATACTGGTTTAAGACGAATTGGATTAAGTGCTTTGGCCGACGAAGGTTTGAAAGTAATNNNNATCAAAAACTCTTTTACAAAAGTAGGTGCCGATAAAATTTGGGCAAACATTATCACAAAATACAACAGCATTCCACTTGTTACCAAAGTAAATCCTAATCTAACCGATTATGTTACTAAACAAGCCATGACAGGTGTATTTAAAATGGTAGCCGTTGAAGAAAAAAACATTAGAACGAATATCAGTGCCAGAACATCACCTTTATTACAAAAGGTTTTTGCAATGCAAGACAAAAAATAATTAAATTTTCAAACTTTTGCTTTAGAACACAAATAATAGAATTGATTTCGATACACATTAGCAGAAAATGAATCGTTATCAAAAGCATGAAAAAAATATACAATGAAAAAAATAACCATACTGATCCACTGCGAGGATCAAAAAGCAATTATTTCCTCAGTAACTAATTATATTGCGGGAATAGAAGGAAATATTATCTATCTGGATCAGCATGTGGATGCCAATGAAAATGTATTTTTCATGCGTTTAGAATGTGAATTCGAATCACAAAATTGGGATTTAGAATTAATCAAAAAAGATTTCCAGACTAATCTTGCTGATAAATTCAATATGTCCTGGGAAATTTACACCCAAGAATATAAACCTAGAATGGCACTTTTTATTTCTAAATACGACCATTGCCTCTATGATCTTTTAGGACGATACAGCGCAGGAGAGTTGCCATTAGAAATTCCGTTAATCATCAGTAATCACGAAGATTTAAAAGGTGTAGCTGAACGTTTTGACATTCCATTTCATCATGTTCCTTTTAATAAAAACATCAAAGACGAAGGAGAAAAACAACAAATTGCTTTATTAAAAGAATACAATATCAATTTTATTGTATTAGCGCGATACATGCAAATTATCACTCCTAAATTGATTGAATTATACAAAAACAAAATTATCAACATCCATCATTCGTTTTTACCTGCATTTCCCGGAGCCAAACCGTATCATTCGGCTTTTGCTCGTGGTGTTAAAATTATTGGTGCTACCAGCCATTATGTAACCGAAGAATTAGATGAAGGACCAATTATCGAACAAGACATTACTAGAGTTTCGCACAGCCATTCTATTGAAGATTTTATTGTAAAAGGACGTGACCTAGAACGCAGCGTATTAGCAAAAGCAGTAAAACTGCATGCCGAACGTAAAACCATGGTTTACAATAACAAAACTGTAATTTTCTCTTAATTACCAATTGATTGTGTTAAACAAGCGTTTAAAACTTAACTTATAACCAACAAAGTAATAACATAACCTTAACAGCTTTTCCCGCCGTTATGTGGCATCTTTGCAATGTAATGAACTGGTTATTTATTATATTTGGTTTTGGTTAGTTAAAACAAGTGCTAGTATTTTTAAAATACTGGCACTTCTTTTTTTTAATCCAATACTATCCTCAAAATCCAAATCAAAAATTGCTTACAACTGCAAAATTTCACTTTAAGTCACCAAGCAGTTCTGTAGTATTTTTATTTCGTATTTATTTCAAAATCAGCCACAAACAAGCTAAAAAATGCTAAACTTAACATAAAAAGCTAGGTTTTTAATGTTATGATAATGTAAATTTGCAAAAAAATTACAGCTATGAAAGGAATTCTGATAGAGAAAAATGAAATTGAAAAATTACAAAACGAATTTAAAATCCTTACTGAAATAAAACAAAAGAAAACAACTTCGACTAAAAAAAAGGAAGAAGAATTGGTTCTGGAAGAATGCGAATTATAATTTTTGGTGCAATTCTTTAAAATAACGCAACGCTTTTAACAAACGGCTTCCATGCCAAGAAAACATTTCGCCGTCTACTAGGATAATTTTTGATTGCTTACAAAAATTGGTCATTTCTAAAACATCTTTATCTTTAAAAGGATAAGGTTCAGAAGATAGAAAAACAAAATCTAAATTTCCGTTTTCATTTATTTTTTGAAGTTCAATTTCAGGATATCTGGATTGATTTGCAAAAACATTCTCAAACCGATTGAATTGTAACAATTCATTAATAAAATTGCCTGAACCTGCAACCATATATGGATTTTTCCAAATAAAATAAGCTGCTTTTTGAATTGGTTTACTTTCGATAAATTGTTTAAAATCGCTCAAGGCAAAAGTTAAATTAGCATTCCATTCATTGGCTTTTTCGATACAATCAAAGAGATTTCCAAAATCGCTAATCATTTTCAAATTATCTTCGATGGTAACAATATCTGTTATCCAAACGGTACAAATCAAACGAAGATTTTCTACTATTTCCAAAGTATTTTCTTCTTTGTTGCAAATAATAATATCAGGATTTAGCGCTTTAATTTTATTATAATCTACTTTTTTTGTTCCTCCAACAATTGCTTTTTTAGTTTTTAAATCTTTAGGATGAATACAGAATTTTGTAATCCCTACAATTTTTGATTCTAAACCTAAATCAACCAACAATTCCGTTTGCGAAGGCACTAACGAAATAATGCGTTGCGGCACTTCATTAAAAGTATGCAAAGTTCCTAGGTCATCAACTAAAGAATAGTGTTTCATGGATGTGATTTAAACTTTCGAATCAAAAAAACCACTAAAAAGCAATGCTCTTTAATGGTTTTATATATTTTTTAGAACTAATTTATTATTTAGATTCTAATATTGCTGCCATTTCTTGCTGCATTTTCAAAGCTTCTGCTCTTGCTTTTTCGGCAAAATCAGCTTCTTTTGAAGCATAAATAATTCCTCTTGAAGAATTAATCAACAGTCCTACATTTTCATTCATTCCGTATTTACAAACTTCCGATAAACTTCCGCCTTGAGCACCAACACCTGGAACTAACAAAAAACTATCCGGAACAATTTTTCTAATTTCGGTAAAATATTCTGCCTTGGTTGCTCCTACCACATACATCAAATTCTCAGAATTTTTCCATGTTTTAGAAGTTTCTAAAACACGTTTATACAATTCTTTTCCATCCACATCAAGCGTTTGAAAATCGAAGGCTCCTTCGTTAGAAGTTAAAGCTAACATTATAGTATGTTTGTCTTTAAAAGCTAAAAAAGGTTCTACTGAATCTTTCCCCATATAAGGCGCAACAGTAATACTATCAAAGTTCAAATCTTCAAAAAAAGCTTTGGCATACATCGAAGAAGTATTTCCAATATCACCGCGTTTTGCATCGGCGATAGTAAAAATGTTTGGATAATTTTCGTTGATATAATTGATTGTTTTTTGCAAAGAAATCCAGCCTTTTATTCCATACGCTTCAAAAAAAGCAGTGTTGGGTTTGTAAGCAACGGTCAAATCATGAGTGGCATCAATAATGGCTTTATTGAATTCAAAAATAGGATCTTCTAATGCTAAAAAATGTTGGGGAATTTTATCTAAATCGACATCCAATCCTACGCATAGAAAGGATTTTTTTATCTTGATTTGCTCAATTAGCTGTTGTGTAGTCATTGATTTTATTTTACAAAACGCAAAGTTACAAAGCCAATCCTAATTTATATAAGAATTGTATAAGTTTCTCTAAAAATTATGTAAAAGAATCAATTTTGACGTAAACTAATTTTGAAAAATTATTAATTAATAAACTGTTTTATTACTTTTACTAAAACCCTAAATTTAGCAGCTTTGAAATTATTCTTAAAAACAGATACACAATTTCTAATCAGGAAAATATTAGAAGAAAAATTAGATGTATTTAACGTCAAATACAATCTTATTAATACCAATGAAATTCTATTTTTAGAAACTATTGACAACGATACTTACGATAAAATAGCTCTAGTTTTGAACGAATATGGTTTTGAAATTATCGAAAATCAAAAAAATATTATTGTTCAAAAAATAAAAGAAACCATTATCGAAATGATCTTTAATGACGAAGCTCCAGCGGTAAAAAGTTCAGTATATCTAGCCGAAAAACTCAATCATAGTTATGGGTATCTTTCGAATATTTTCTCAGAAGTAACCTATACTTCTATCGAGAATTTTATTATTATTCAAAAAATTGAATATGTAAAAAAACTCATTGTTCACCATGATTTGACCTTAACCGAAATTGCTTTTAAACTCAATTATTCCAGTGTGGCGCATTTGAGTTCGCAATTTAAAAATACTACCGGAATTACACCTTCGGCATTCCAACGCATCCTAAAAAAACGTACTGAAATTACCAATCAAAACATAAATTAACCCCCAAATAATAGTTATGCAAAAAGATTTCATTTTAATTACCCTTGCTGATGATGATGAAGATGACAGAATGTTTTTTACCGAAGCCTTTGATGAGCTCAAAATAAATACTGTTGTAAATACGGTAAATGATGGTGTGGCTTTAATGGATTTTCTAAACGCTGAGGAGAGTATTTTACCTAACATTCTTTTTTTAGATTTGAATATGCCTCTAAAATCAGGTATGGAATGTTTAAAAGAAATTAAATCTGATGCTAAATTTAAGGATATTGTAATTGCTATTTATTCGACTTCTTCTTCTGAAGAAGACATTGAAAACACCTTTGTATTAGGAGCAAATATTTATATCAAAAAACCAAATCATTTTGGAAAACTAAAAGAAGTTTTATCAGAAGTAGTTACGCTAAACTGGCAATACATTACTTCAGGACTAGATAAAGATAATTTTTTATTACGAATGTAACTATGTTTCAATCTAAGTTATTCAATTCAATAGGCTTTATCAGAGCGGTGTTTTTAATTGCTTTTTTTATTTTAATTTTTTTAGCTTCTATCACTTATAGACACATAAAGGAATTAGATAAAATAAGTGATTCGATTATTAACACCTATGAAATTTCTATCGAATTAGGTCAGCTTATTTCTCATATAAAAGATGCCGAAACGGGACATCGAGGATATATTATTACCAATGATTCG
>NCET01000229.1 GCA_002280815.1 Flavobacteriales bacterium 32-34-25
GACGGCTATCAGTTGTTGATTGAAGAGCTTCCAAAAGAAAAATTGGTATTGGTTGGAAAAAAAATAAAGGGTATTACTGGAGATTATGCCGCAGTTTATGAAAATTTTGAAGAAGATATTTATAACGCTCTCGAAGAGGCATTAGAACAATTAAGTAAATATCATACCTTGAAATTGATTTTCCCGGTCAATAGTTATTTTCCAAAAGAGATTGTAAAAGGCTTTGAAAATTTTTGCTATAACTATGCTTTTAATTTTAAAATCGTTAGTAACCTTGATGAGGAAGAAGTAGGAGAAGGAGAGGTTTATATTAATTTGATGGAAGAAGATCTGGTAAAGATTTTAGACAAAATTATACGATTAGATTTAACTGTAGGAAAGCAGGTAGGTTTGATTTCGTATAATGAAACTCCGCTTAAAAATTATATTATGAACGGGCTTACCACTATTTCTACTGATTTTAAAACTATGGGAATTACAGCAGCAAATTTGGTGTTGAATAATTCCAAGGAGCATATCGAAAACCCGTTTAAATTGATTCTCAGAGGATCATTGTAATTTACTTTTAAATTTTTTCTCATTGTGTTGCTGTTTTACATCAAAATAAGCAGTAATTTTCATATTTAATTTTAACAATTAATATGAAATCTGTCATAAATGTGTAAAAAAACTATAAATAATATTAAAACAAGGACTGTACAGGACAGTTTTAATTTTCCTTTTTTTTTATTTTACACTTCTATTTAATTAACCTTTAACTTAAATTTATTTATGGAATCAATTCTTGGTATTCTTTTTCACTCAATAGGAGGATTTTCTTCCGGAAGTTTTTATATGCCTTTTAAAAAGGTAAAAGGTTGGGCTTGGGAAAGCTACTGGATTGTAGGAGGTATTTTTTCTTGGTTAATTGTTCCGCCATTGGCTGCTTATTTAACCATTCCAAATTTTACAGATATTATTAGTGCTGCAGCTCCATCAATCAAAACCGTTACTTATACTATGGGATTGATTTGGGGTATTGGAGGATTGACTTATGGTTTGGGTGTACGTTATTTAGGTATGTCATTAGGAAATTCAATTACTTTAGGGTTTTGTTCGGCTTTTGGAGCTTTGGTACCACCTATTTATTATAATTTTAATCCTATTGCTGGTAAAGAATCTTTTACTGAAATGGCATCTACTTCTGGTGGACAATTAGTTTTGTTAGGAGTATTAGTTTGTATTTTAGGAATTGTATTCTTAGGAAAAGCAGGGATGCTTAAAGAAAAAGATTTTGCTGTAGGGCATGAGGATAAAGACAAAGATTTTAATCTGGTTAAAGGTCTTATTATTGCTATTATTTCTGGAATTTTAAGTTCTTTCTTTAATTTCGGAATTGAAGCAGGAAAGTCAATGGCTGATACAGCTAATGAGGCTTGGAAAGTATTAAATCCAGGTCAAGGTGAATTTTTATATCAAAATAATGTTACTTATGTAGTATTGCTTTGGGGAGGTTTGACTACCAACTTCTTATGGTGTATGTACCTGAATTTTAAAAATAAAACTTTTGGAGATTATACTAATAAAAGTACTCCAATATCTAAAAATGTTTTGTTTTCGGGTATTGCCGGAACAATGTGGTTTTTACAATTTTTCTTCTATGGAATGGGAGAAAGTAAGATGGGTAATGGAGCAGGTTCTTGGATTTTGCACATGTCAACAATTATTTTGACAGCTAATTTCTGGGGATTTTATTTGAAAGAATGGAAGGGTGTTTCGGATAAAACGTATAAAGTTTTCTTTTTCGGAATTTCTTTAATGTTCTTATCAATTGTTCTAGTGGGTATCGGGAATTCATTATAATATAGAATAACAATTTAAATTTAATATAACAATGTCAAATACAAATACAATGACTTTTAAGCACGTAAGTTACCTTTGGGATGATGCAAAAGCTGCTGAATTAGCAGGAGATGAAGTAGCACTTTTTATCTATCGCTCTAATTTATTAGGCGCAGATTTAAGATTAACGAACTATGGAGGTGGAAATACTTCTGTGAAAATTACTGATAAAGATCCATTAACTGGAGCTGCAACTGAGGTAATGTGGATTAAAGGTTCTGGTGGAGATATTGGAACATTAACAAAATCAGGTTGTGCTGCTCTTTACTTAGAAAGATTACGCAACTTAGAAAATGTATACAGAGGAATTGAGCATGAAGACGAAATGGTGGAATTATTCAACCACTGTATTTTTGATTTAGCTTCAAAAGCACCTTCTATTGATACTCCATTACACGGATTCTTACCATTTGCTCATATCGATCACTTGCATCCAGATGCTGCTATTGCTATTGCTGCTGCAAAAGATGGTGCAAAAATCACTGAAGAATTATTTAACGGAGAGATTGGATGGGTTGGATGGCAACGTCCAGGTTTTGATTTAGGTTTGCAAATGCGTGCTTGTCTTGAAGAAGCTGCTGCAAAAGGTAAAAAACTAAAAGGAGTAATGTTAGGATCTCACGGTTTGTTTACTTGGGGAGATACTTCATACGAAAGTTATATCAATACTCTTGAAGTAATTGAAAAATGTGCTGAGTATTTAGAGTCTAACTACGGAAAAACGCGTCCAGTTTTTGGAGGTCAAAAAATCGAAAGTTTAGCTGTTGAAGCTCGTAAAGTACAAGCCGCTAAATTAGCTCCAATCTTGAGAGGTTTCTGTTCTTCAGAGCGTAAAATGATTGGTCACTATACTGATGATGCAAGAGTTTTAGAATTCATCAACTCTAATGATTTAGAAAAATTAGCTCCTCTTGGAACTTCTTGTCCAGATCACTTCTTGAGAACTAAAATTAGTCCTTTAGTAATTGAATTGGCTCCAAACGAAGATTTATCTGATGTTGATGCTATAAAAGCGAAGTTAGCTCCAGCTTTTGAAGCATACCGTCAAATGTACTCTGAGTATTATAACACTTGCAAAAAATCAAATTCACCAGCAATGCGTGATCCTAACCCAGTGGTTATTTTATATCCAGGAGTTGGTATGTTTACTTTTGCAAAAGATAAAACAATGGCTCGTTTAGCATCTGAGTATTATACAAATGCTGTAAACGTAATGAAAGGTGCTGAAGCAGTTTCCGAATATACTTCATTGCCACGTCAAGAAGCTTTTGATATCGAATATTGGTTGTTAGAAGAAGCTAAATTGTCACGTATGCCAAAACCAAAAGCATTATCTGGAAGAATCGCTTTGATTACAGGTTCTGCAGGTGGAATTGGAAAGGCTATCGCTAAGAAATTTGCTGAAGAAGGTGCTTGTGTTGTAATCAACGATATCAACGAAGAGCGTTTAGAAGGTGCAACTGCTGATTTTATCAAAACTTTTGGTAAAGATGCTGTTTCTAGTACTTTATTAAACGTAACTGATGCTGATAGTACTGCTTTGGCTTTAGATGCTGCTTGTTTAGCATTTGGTGGAGCTGATATTATTGTAAATAATGCAGGAATTAGTATTTCTAAATCTATCGCTGAGCATTCATTAGAAGAGTGGGATAGATTATACGATATCTTAGTTAAAGGACAATTTATTGTTTCTAAAGCGGGAATCGAAGTAATGCGTAAACAAGGTTTTGGTGGAGATATCGTTAATATCGTATCTAAAAATGCAGTTGTTGCAGGACCAAACAATCCTGGTTACGGATCTGCTAAAGCGGCTCAAGCTCACTTAACACGTTTGATGGCTGCTGAAGTAGGAGCTGATAAAATCCGTGTAAACACAGTTAACCCAGATGCTGTAATCTCTGATTCAAACATTTGGTCAGGTGGATGGGCTGAAGGACGTGCTAAAGCTTACGGAATTACAGTAGCTGAATTGCCAGCTTACTACGCTAAGCGTACTTTATTAAATGAAATTATATTACCAGATGATATCGCTAATGCATGTTATGCTTTTGTTGGAGGTTTGTTAGGCAAATCAACAGGAAATGCGTTAAATGTTGACGGTGGAGTATCTATGGGCTTTTATAGATAGTTTTAGATGTTAGTTTTTAGATTGATTTATCTAATGTCCGATTTTTTCGGGCGTTAGATTTTTCTTAATCTGATAACTACATTTTTTATTTTTTTTCTCCTTTTTTAAAAAACAATTATTCATAACAATTTAGGGTTTTGAAATTGTTTTAGGTCTAACACTTATAATTTCCATTTATTATGAAATCGCCACTAACAACAAGTTTGCGCAAGCAAACACCAATAAAAAAAGGCGATAACATATATGACCTTTGACAAATTAAATTTTACATATATGAAAAAAGTAGCATTTAAAATGCAGTTGCATCAAGGTCAGGTTCAAGAGTACCAAAAAAGACATGATGAATTGTGGCCAGAATTAGCCGATTTGTTAAAAAGCGTAGGAGTAGAAGATTACTCTATTTTTTTTGATGAAGATACACATGCCCTTTTTGGTGTTTTAAAAATTGAAGATCCTAGTCGTTTAGATGAACTTCCTCAACATGCTGTTATGCAAAAATGGTGGAAATATATGGGCGATATTATGAATGCAAATCCAGACAATTCCCCAGTAAGTGTTTCACTTAAAGAAGTTTTTTATTTACCTTAAAAATTTATAATTATCATGATATTAGATTCTAACAAAATTGCCGCTCATAATGATGGGCTTTTTACAGCTCATAAAAATAAATTAGTTTTTTCTGCTTCTGAAATTGCTGAAACAGAAAATATTATTCAAAAATTAATCGATTTCCAAATTGCTATCCCTTCTTGGGCTTTAGGTACAGGAGGAACTCGTTTTGGACGTTTTCCAGGTGGTGGAGAGCCTCGTTCAATAGAAGAAAAAATCGAAGATGTAGGTTTGTTACACGCTTTGAA
>NCET01000569.1 GCA_002280815.1 Flavobacteriales bacterium 32-34-25
TATTTAAAAATTACAGCTGAACCAGAATTTAAAGCTGAGTTTGACCAATTATTAAAGGATTATGTAGGTCGTCCTAGTCCGTTGTATTTTGCAAAACGTCTTTCTGAAAAATACAACACTAAAATCTATCTGAAAAGAGAAGATTTAAATCATACCGGAGCGCACAAAATCAACAATACTATTGGACAAATTTTGGTAGCTAAAAAACTAGGTAAAAAACGTATTATTGCCGAAACGGGTGCCGGTCAACACGGCGTGGCAACAGCTACAGTTTGTGCTTTAATGGGCTTGGAATGTATTGTTTACATGGGCGAAATTGACATTGCCCGTCAGGCGCCAAACGTAGCGAGAATGAAAATGTTGGGTGCCGAAGTTCGTGCTGCGCTTTCGGGTTCAAGAACCTTAAAAGACGCTACTAACGAAGCCATTCGCGACTGGATTAACAATCCTGTTGACACCCATTATATCATTGGTTCTGCCATTGGACCACATCCTTATCCGGATATGGTAACGCGTTTTCAAAGTGTTATCTCTGAGGAAATCAAATGGCAATTAAAAGAAAAAGAAGGACGTGAAAATCCTGATTATGTAGTGGCTTGTATTGGTGGTGGTAGTAACGCTGCCGGTACATATTACCACTTTTTACACGAACCCGAAGTGGGAATCATTGCTGTTGAAGCTGCCGGAAAAGGAGTGAATTCTGGGCATAGTGCCGCAACTAGCAAATTAGGAAAAGTAGGTATCATTCACGGTTGTAAAACCCTGTTGATGCAAACGCCTGATGGGCAAATTACCGAGCCTTATTCTATTTCTGCTGGTTTAGATTATCCCGGTGTTGGCCCTATGCACGCACATTTAGCCGAATCAGGTCGTGCAGAGTTTTTCTCTGTAACTGATGATGACGCCATGAATGCTGGTCTTGAACTTTGCAAGCTGGAAGGAATTATTCCAGCTATTGAGTCTTCGCACGCTTTGGCGGTGTTGAACGACAAAAAATTCAAGCCCGAAGATGTGGTTGTTATCTGTCTTTCAGGTCGTGGCGATAAAGATTTGAATAATTACATAGAA
>NCET01000570.1 GCA_002280815.1 Flavobacteriales bacterium 32-34-25
CTTGCGTTGATCGCTGTATTTTATAGCAATTGTCAATCCACTCTTGGCTGCAGCCAAAGCCGAACGCGGAATTCCAATTCGACCTCCCACCAAAGTTCCCAACATCGTAAAAAAACGTCGATTATCACTTGGTATCGGACTTTCAAATTCACCTTTATCATTTACCGAAGCAAAACGATCCAGCATATTTTCTTTTGGAATCACTACCTGATTGAAACGAATCGTACCATTATCCACGCCATTCAATCCCATTTTATGACCGCAATCCCCAATGGTAATTCCTTTCAGCACGACACCTTTTTCATCTCGCAAAGGCACCACAAAAGCATTCACGCCGTGATCCTGTCCTGCAATAATAAGTTTTGCAAAAACAGTTGCCATTTGTCCATGAACCGCTGCGTTACCGATGTATTCTTTTTGCGCTTTTTCGTGTGGTGTATGAATGGTAAAGGTTTGGTTTTCGTGATTGTAAGTAGCCGTTGTTTCCAGTCCTTTTACATTCGAACCATGATGCGTTTCGGTCATAGCAAAACAGCCAGGTAATTTTAAAGTACCAATATCTTTTAGATATTTAACATAATGTTTTTCGGTTCCTAGTGATTGCACACTCATTCCCCAAAGCCCAAATTGCACACCAAATTTAATCACCAAACTCAAATCGTGATAACTCAACGTTTCCATGATCGAAAAATAATCGGCTATGTTTTCACCACCTCCATATTTTTTGGGATAAGCCATATTACCCAGATTTTCATCGGCTAGAATTTTACACCATTCGAATACTTTTTGGCGATAAACGTTAATATCAGTTGAAGTTTCATATTTAAATTCCGGTCTCGAAATAACAGATTTGACTTTATTGATAATAGGCGCTTGTGCTCCATCTAAAATGTCTGTGATTTTTTGAACATCAAAACTAGTTTCAGTATGCGAATTGACGGTATGGGATTTTGCTTTGGTTTTAAAATTACTAATAGCTTCTTCACCCAGAATCCCTAAAAAACTCTGAATTACAGCATCATTTTCAGAAAGCACCACCGCAATTTCAAAAATAGATTTTAAAGCAGGTTGTTCCTGAATACTTTGTTCAATTTTATTTTTCCAATTGGAAATATCCTGACGAGACGGCGGATTAGTAATTGTTATTTTCGAAAACAAAAATTCTTTCTCTTCTTCCGAAAGCCAATCTTGCGAATCAATAAAACTCTGTAAGGTAGCAAACTCTTTTTTAGTCAATAAATCATCTGACCATACAATATAGAACAGCGGAATGAAAGCTTGTAATTTGGTGTTTTTCATAAACAAGTATATTTCAATTTAGAAATCCATTTTTATAACAGATTATGAAAATACAGATTATGATTTGTAGTTGATGTTAAGATTGTGGTAATTTTAGAATAGAGAATAGTTATTACCACGCGTTTCACAACGCCATAAAAAACAAAACCCCGTAAACTTAACGTTTACAGGGTTTTTTTAATTTGCTAGTTGGTCTACAAGGACTCGAACCTTGAAAGACTGCACCAAAAACAGTTGTGTTACCATTACACCATAGACCAGCAGTGCTTTATTGCGAGTGCAAATTTACACCGTTTTTCAGTTTACACAAACTTTTTTATATTTTTTTTTCAAAAAAAATTAAAAAAACAAAAACACACCTCATAATCAACATCTTAAAAAAGCCAATAGTTTTGTAGAAATTTTTGTTAATGGCTATATCCTTAAATAAAAAAACATTTTCTTTGTAACTCGAAAAATTAACTAAAATTTACTACATGAATAAGGAGTCTTTCAATTTCAAAAAATGGAATACTATTCTAGGATGGATTGCATTTGGAATCGCATTAATAACCTATTCTCTTACTGTTGAGCCCACAATGAGTTTTTGGGATTGTGGAGAATACATTGCCACAGCAGCTAAATTAGAAGTAGG
>NCET01000230.1 GCA_002280815.1 Flavobacteriales bacterium 32-34-25
AAAACCGTGTTTGATGACAATTCGAAACCTCGGGCTAAAGAAATTTTGCCGTAACCACCTTCATGCGAATCCCTAACTGATTTACCTGAATATTTAATCACTCCTCCTTTTGTATCATAAACTGTACTGGTATCGGCTACTTTATCTTCCAGAATGGTCATTAAATCAACCAGTTTAAAAGTAGAACCTGGCTCATGAGATTCGGCTACTGCGTAATTAGTTGTTTCATAATAGGTTCCATCGCTAGCTCTTCCTAAATTAGAAATTGCTTTTACTTGCCCCGTATGTGTTTCCATAACCACCACACAACCATGATCGGCTTCGTAATCTTCTAATTGTTTCAATAAAGCATGATGCGCAATATCCTGAATATAAACATCAATAGTCGAAATAACATCGTATCCGTCTTGAGGATCCACTTCATTAACATCTCGAATAGGTTTCCATTGTCCTTTGGCAATTTTTTGTTTTAGGATTCTACCGTCTTTCCCATTCAAATAATCCTTGTAAGCCCATTCGATTCCTTTTCCATCCGAATGTCCTTGTTGGTATTTGCGTTCGTAACCAATAGTTCTCTCGGCAATTTTCCCAATAGGATGCTCGCGAACTGTTTTTTGATCTACAATAATTCCACCTTTGTAAGGACCTAATTCAAATAAAGGGAAACTCTTTATTTTCATATAATCGGTGTAACTTAAATCTCTGGCAATTAAATAGTAGCGGTTATTATTTGCTCTTGCTTTTCTCAATTCGTTTTGATAATAAGCCGCTGATTTGTCTAAAACAGTCGCTAATGAATCGGCCAGAGCATTTACATTATCTTCAAAAGCATCCTTTTTTGGGGCTAAGGCATCAAATCGAATGATGTATTTTGGGATTGAAGTAGCCAATAAACTTCCGTCCGAAGAATAAATATTTCCTTTATTAGCAGGAATAACAAATTCCCTAACGGTTCTTTCTTTAGCTAATTCTCTGTAATAATCTCCTTCAACCCACTGAATATTAGTCAACTTAACAGCAATTGCAATTGCCATTAAAAAAATAGCAAATGCAACTAGATAAATTCGGTACGATATGTATTTATCATCTACTGCCATAATTTCTTTAGGAAACTTTTTTCTTCTTCATTTTTCACTTTTATCTTCACTGGAGGCACTGTTGATGGAAAAATTTCTTTTTCTAACATTTTTTCAGAAACCGTAGATTCCATTCGCAGTTTCATCAATTCCGAACGTCTGTCTACAAACTCCGAACGCATTTCTTTTACTTCAGAAGTTAATTCGGCTATTTTAAATACTTTTTGCTCGTAACGCTGTGTATTTGCAATCATGATAATCGCCAGAACAATCAAAAAAACAATAAAACGCCAATTCTTTATCGCATCATCATCGATTAAAAATCTTGCTTTTAATAGATTATAAATACTCGTTTTCATTGTTCTTAAATCTTTTCAGCAATTCTTAACTTGGCACTTCTTGCTCTATTATTAATCTTAATCTCTTCGTTATCCGGAACAATTAATTTCCCAATTGTTTTGAATGGAACTGAAAAATTTCCAAAAAAATCACGTTCTGGTTCTCCTTCAAACATGCCGTTTTTCATAAATCTTTTTACCAGACGATCTTCCAGAGAATGATAAGAAATGACACTTAATCTTCCTTGTGGATTCAAAATCTCCAATGATTGTTCTAAAAATTCTTTTAAAACATCCATTTCCTGATTTACCTCAATACGAATGGCTTGATAGATTTGGGCTAATATTTTATTTCGAACGCGTTCTGGTAAATATTTCGCCAACACATCTTTTAATTCATCCGTAGTTTTAATTGGTCGGTGCTCTCTGGCTTCTATAATTGTTCTTGACAAGGCTGGCGCATTTTTCAACTCACCATAATCATAAAAAACTCTTCTCAAATTAGCGTCATCGTATCCATTGACTACCTTGTAAGCATTCAAATCGTTTTTCTGACTCATTCTCATATCCAGTTCGGCATCAAATCGAGTTGAAAACCCTCTTTCTGGCACATCAAATTGATGAGAAGAAACCCCTAAATCACCTAAAATCCCATCCACACTTCTTGCTCCATGAAAGCGCAAAAATCGTTTTATATTCCTAAAATTTTCATTAATCAATACAAATCGCTCATCAGGAAGCGCATTAGCAAGTGCATCTTCATCTTGATCAAAAGCGAACAACTTTCCATTTGGACCTAATCGTCTTAAAATCTCTTTCGAATGACCACCACCACCAAAAGTCACATCTACATACACTCCATCAGGCTTAATATTTAAACCATCTACTGTTTCTTTAAGCAAAACTGGATTATGATATTCCATTGTTGTCGTCATTTATATTACCCATTACCTCCTCAGCCAAATCCGCAAAATCAACTCCATCATCTATTGACTGCTCATACAAATCTTTATCCCAAATTTCGACAATATTAACCGCAGACGAAAAAACAACATCCTTAGCAATACTGGCAAAATTCACCAAATCCTTAGGCACTAATAAACGCCCCAAAGCATCAATCTCAACCACCTTAACACCAGCAGTAAACTTGCGAATAAAGTCGTTGTTCTTCTTCACAAATCGATTGAGTTTATTGATTTTTTGCATCATCAAATTCCATTCTTCCATTGGATACAACTCCAGACAAGGCTGAAACAAGGAACGCTTCAAAACAAAACCGTCTTGAAGAGAGGCAGCCAATTGCTTCTTTAAAGGAGCAGGCAACAAAACTCTCCCTTTAGCATCGACTTTACACTCATATGTTCCAACAATTGTATTCAAAAGAATCGCTTTAAATGATACAGAGCAAAAATATAAAAAATATTACCACCTTTTACCACTTTCTACCACTTTGTTGATAAGTTTACCCACTTCCCCCATAAAACCCTTAAATTTTAGACTATCAGAACATTAGCTAATCCTCTTTTATTAGCAACAACACAAATCAATTCACAAAAACAAGCAACCAGAACAGGCCTTTTTAGTCGTAAAATCCTTTATAATTTCACAAAAAAATAATAGATACTCAGTAACATAACTTAACACCTTGCTCTCTAGCAAAGCCAAACTCACGAATATTATCCTCAAAAAAAGTTTTCAAAAACTCATTTTAACTGATTATATACTATATTTGTCGAAATTGAAATTCGCATCCAAAAGCATGGACAAAAACTACAAGAAAGAAGGCAGATACAGCTATTACGAAGCAGGAGAAGGGACACCTATCGTCATTTTACATGGCTTAATGGGAGGCCTAAGTAATTTTGATGGTGTAGCTAGTTACTTCTCTGATAAAGGATATAAAATTGTTATTCCAGACTTACCTATATACACTCAAAGTTTACTAAAAACCAACGTAAAAGCTTTTGCCAAATACGTAAAAGACTTTATTACTTTTAAAGGTTTCGACAGAGTGATCCTTTTAGGAAACTCGTTAGGCGGACACATTGCTTTGTATCACACCAAAATGTATCCCGAAAAAGTAGCAGGACTTGTAATAACTGGAAGCTCAGGACTTTACGAAAGCGCCATGGGTGACAGTTACCCAAAAAGAGGTGACTACGAATACATCAAAAAGAAAGCAGAAGATGTATTTTACGACCCTAAAATTGCCACTCCTGATTTGATTGACGAAGTTTACGCAACTGTAAACGACCGCATAAAATTAATCAAAACTTTAACCATTGCTAAAAGTGCAATTCGTCATAATATGGCTAAAGATTTACCAAAAATGCACGTTCAAACTTGTATTATTTGGGGAAAAAATGATAAAGTTACCCCTCCAGAAGTAGCTACAGAATTCAACAAATTATTACCTAATTCTAGCCTGTACTGGATTGACCAATGTGGTCATGCAGCCATGATGGAACACCCGAACGAATTCAATAAGCTACTTGAAGAATGGCTAACAAAAACTAATTTAAAAGTTCCAACAGTATAACTTAGAGCTTTTTTACATCAAAAAATATGAAAATTAATACCGCCGAATTCGTAATTAGCAACTCAGACGTAAGCAAATGTCCTAAGGATTTTTTGCCCGAATATGCTTTTATAGGCAGGTCAAATGTGGGAAAGTCATCATTAATTAATATGTTGACTAACCAAAAGAAATTAGCTAAAACATCAGGAAGACCAGGAAAAACACAGTTGATTAATCATTTCTTAATTAACAACAATTGGTTCCTAGTCGATTTACCTGGATATGGATATGCTAAGGTTTCTAAGAAAACTAAATCTGTTTTTCAGCAATTTATCACTGATTATTTTGAAAAAAGAGAGCAACTAGCCTGTGCCTTTGTATTAATTGACATACGTCATGAAGCACAAGCCATCGATATTGAATTCATGAGCTATATGGGCGAAAGCGAAATTCCTTTTTGCATTATTTTCACCAAGGCCGATAAAATCAGTAGAGTAAAAATTGAATCACACGTTGCTGCTTACAAAAAACAAATGTTCGCCAACCATTGGGCCGAAATGCCTCCTTATTTTGTAACTTCATCTACTGAAGGAACTGGAAAAGAAGATTTATTAAGTTATATTGACGAAGTAAATCAAGAAATCTTCAAAAATAACAATGGGTTTTAAATTCCAATAAAAAATTTCAAATTCCAATAAAATACAAAAAATCCCAAACTCCAAGATATCAAAATTGGAATTTGGGATTTTTTATTTGATAATTTATTAATTATTTTGTCAACTCTAATTTTTCTGCAAAGTACTCACAGAAATCTTTCATTGTTGCCGCCATTTTTTCATCACCAGTAGCACGGTGAAAAGTATCC
>NCET01000571.1 GCA_002280815.1 Flavobacteriales bacterium 32-34-25
TGAAAAAATCCGATTAGAATTGGATTTCGATAAAAAAGAAGAAACTAAAGTAATTCCGTTATACCAAAAACCTTTCTTTAAATATGTTGTAGCGGCATCAGTAGCAGTATTGATAACATTTACAGCTTTTTTTAATCAACAAGAAACAAATACTGTTGTTGCAGCGGTTCCAAACAAAATAGAAGTTGGTACTGATAAAGCAATGTTAACTTTGGAAGATGGTTCCACTGTTGTTTTAGAAAAAGGTAAAACGTACAATAATAAAAACGTAAACAGTACTGGAAAAGAGTTGTTGTACAATAAATCCAATTCGGATTCCAAAAAAGTGGCGTATCATTATTTGACTATTCCACGAGGCGGGCAGTTTGCTATCACTCTTTCTGATGGTACAAAAGTTTGGTTGAACTCAGAAACCCAATTGAAGTTCCCGGTACATTTTGTAGAAGGACAAACCAGAGGAGTTGAACTAGTTTACGGAGAAGCTTATTTTGATGTGTCTCCAAGTACGGCTCATAAAGGGGCAGGTTTTACAGTGTCTCAAAAGTCTCAAAAAATCCACGTAATAGGTACCGAGTTTAATATAAAAGCCTACAAAGACGATTCGAATATTGCTACAACCTTAGTAGAAGGAAAAGTCGAAATGCAATTTGCTAATGTGAAGCAAAATCTAATTCCAAACCAACGCGCCAATTTTGATCTTAAGACCCATAAAGTAAAAATAGCTAAGGTAGATGTCTATAGCGAAATATGCTGGAAAGATGGTGTTTTATGAAAGTATTATCGAGATGGTATGATATTGAAGTCAAATTTGAAAATGAATCTATCAAAAAAGAACAATTTAATGGTGTTTTAATAAAAGATAGAAATATTGATGAAATTTTAAGATCGATTAAAAACTCTGGAATTATAAAGAAATATGAATTTAAAAATAAAATTTTGATACTGAAATAAAAAAAAAGAGGGGTAGTAGTTTAGATAATTTGCGGTTGCCTAACTACTTCCCTCCCTATACATTAATTAAACTATTGTTCAACTAACAACCACAAAACTATGAAAATTAATTCTATTAATTGTCGTTTTGAATTTCAAAAACGGCTTCTATTGATTATGATGAAAACATTTTTAATTCTATTCTGTACAACCGTTTTCAGTTTCAATACTGAAACCTCCTTTTCGCAGGCAAAAATATCGATTGAAGAAAATCAATTGGTATCGGTCAAAGAAGTTTTTAAAATAATTCAAAAGCAAACCAATTACAGTTTTATTTACCCTAACGACTTTTTTAAAGATGCGCCAAAGGTGCAATTGAAAAAAGGTACTATCGAAATTTCGAAATTATTAACTCCGATTTTTAAATCTAGTAATTTGAATTTCGAAATAACAGCTGATAAAAATATTATTATTAAAGAAGCGGTTATTGCTGAGGCGAAAGAAAAGCCCATTGAAGCGAAAGAAAAAGCATAAAGGTTTCGGGAAAAGTAACCGATGAAAATAACCAGCCTATTCCAGGAGCAAGTATTCTTGTTAAAGGGACTCAAATGGCCACTCAGACGGATTTTGATGGGAAGTATTTAATAAAAGTACCCTCAAATGAGAGCGTTTTGGTTGTGTCATTTGTAGGATATGGAACCAAAGAAATAAAGCTTAATAATCAGTCCGTAATTAATTGCCAACTTCTGCCAGAAACCGCAAAATTAGAAGAAGTTGTTGTTGTAGGTTATGGTTCAAGTAAGCAAAAAGACTTGACAGGTTCTGTTTCTTCTGTGAAATCAGAAAATTTTAATAAAGGACCACAATTGAGCGCGCAACAAGCTATTCAGGGGAAAATGGCCGGGGTTGTAATTGCCCAGAATAGTGGTAAACCGGGAGGTTCTAATTCGGTTATCATTCGTGGAGGGACTTCATTAACAGGGACAAACGATCCTTTGTATGTTATTGATGGTGTGCCAATTTCAACTTCGGCAGGGGTGAGTCAGGCTAATATCAGAGGAAATGGAACTGACTTTTTTGATCAGGAACCAACCAATCCTTTGATGACCATTAATCCAAATGATATTGAGTCGGTAACTGTTTTGAAAGACGCTTCTTCAACAGCTATTTATGGTTCAAGAGGAGCAAATGGTGTAATTGTTATTACAACCAAAAAAGGAAAATCAGGAAATTTAAAAGTGAGTCTTGATGTTACCGGAGGTATTGCTACAGTTTCAAATAAATTAGATGTATTGTCAGCTGATGAATACAGAAAAATTAATACTGATTTAGGTTTGACTTTTTCTGATTTAGGAGGAAATACCAATTGGCAGGATGAAATTTACAGAACTGCAAAAACTCAGGATTACAACTTATCTTTTTCAGGAGGCTCAGACAAAACCGCTTATAGAGCTTCTTTAGGATATGGTAATCAG
>NCET01000572.1 GCA_002280815.1 Flavobacteriales bacterium 32-34-25
GTAGAAACGATAACTCTTTTTACATTGTATTTTTTATGCAAAGGCGCTAAAGCCAAAACCATTTGGATTGTAGAACAGTTTGGGTTAGCAATAATTTTATCTTCTTTAGTCAATTCACCTGCATTGATTTCAGGAACTACTAATTTTTTAGTAGGATCCATTCTCCAAGCCGAAGAGTTATCAATTACAGTAGTTCCAGCTGCTGCAAATTTTGGTGCCCACTCTAATGAAGTATCTCCACCAGCAGAAAATAAAGCAATTTCCGGTTTCATATCCACTGCAGTAGCTAATCCTACCACTTTGTATGTTTTACCTTGAAATTCCATTTCTTTCCCTACTGATCTCTCAGAAGCTACAAGGATTAATTCGTCATTAGCAGTAACAAAGTTTCTTTCTGCTAATACTTGTAACATTACTTCTCCAACCATTCCGGTTGCACCTACAACTGCTATTTTCATAGTATATTTTTATTATTGAATATTAAATTTGAACTGCAAAAGTAATTAATATCCAAGCTAAAACAATGACGTTCACAAAAAGTAACAAAAAGTTATAAATATAACAAAATAGAAAAACCATCCGTTTCCGAATGGTTTAGTTGAACATATAGTGAAGCGGTATTACTTTTTTAACAAATCTCTAATTTGAGTAAGCAATTCTTCCTGAGTAGGTCCAGCTGGAGCAGCAGGAGCAGCAACCACCTCTTCCTTTTTTCTAGCTTTCTCAGCAGCTCTTAAAACTACAAAGATAAAAAACGAAATAATTACAAAATTGATAATTGCCTGTACTAAGTTACCATAAGTAATTACAGCAGCACCAGCAGCTTTAGCAGCAGCTAAATCGGCATAACTGTTTCCGTCTAAGGCAAGGAATTTTGTTGTGAAGTCAATTCCGCCAGTTATTAAACCTACAATTGGCATAATAACATCATCAACAGCCGAACCAACAATTTTCCCAAAAGCACCACCAATTACCACGGCAGTTGCCAGACTCAATACATCGCCTTTCATTAAAGAGGCTTTAAAATCGCTAAAAAATCCCATACCTTATTGT
>NCET01000573.1 GCA_002280815.1 Flavobacteriales bacterium 32-34-25
GAACTCTCTTTTAAAAATCCAAATTTACCTATTGAACAGCGAGTAAATGATTTGGTTTCCAAAATGACCGTAGACGAAAAAATCAGTCAGTTGATGGATTCCTCACCAGCTATTGATCGTCTTGGTGTACCGGAATACAACTGGTGGAACGAATCTTTACATGGAGTTGCCCGTGCGGGATATGCTACCGTTTTTCCACAATCTATTTCCATTGCATCTTCTTGGGATCGTCAATTAATTTTTGATGTTGCTGATGTCATTTCGGATGAAGCTCGTGCTAAACATCACGAATACCTTAGACGAGGACAACATGGCATGTATCAGGGATTGACTTTTTGGTCACCCAATGTTAATATTTTTCGTGATCCACGTTGGGGACGCGGACATGAAACTTATGGCGAAGATCCTTATCTTACTAGTCAATTAGGACTTAAATATGTCAACGGTCTTCAGGGTACTGATCCAAAATACCTAAAAGTAGTTGCTACCGCTAAACATTATGCTGTTCACTCAGGTCCTGAACCATCGCGTCATCAATTTAATGCTGAAACCAGCGATATTGATCTTTACGAAACCTACCTTCCTGCTTTCCGCACCTTGGTAAAAGAAGGTCATGTGTATTCGGTAATGGGAGCTTACAATCGTTTTAGAGGAGAATCGGCTAGTGCAAGTCCGTTTCTTTTCAATATCCTTCGAAAAGATTGGGGATTTAATGGCTACATCGTATCCGATTGTGGTGCAGTGACTGACATTTGGAAATACCATAAAATTACTAACGATGCGGCTTCGGCTTCGGCTTTAGCTGTAAAAACAGGTTTAGATTTGGAATGCGGAAGCAGCTATAAATCATTAAAAGAAGCATTGGATAGTAAATTGCTGACTGAAGCTGATATTGACATCACTTTAAAACGTTTGTTTACAGCACGATTCAAACTGGGGATGTTTGATCCAGAGGAAATTGTTCCTTATGCGCAAATTCCATTTTCGGTAAACAACAACTCATCTCACGACTATCTGGCTCGTGTTGCTTCGCAAAAAAGTATTGTTCTTTTGCAACTCATCTCACGACTATCTGGCTCGTGTTGCTTCGCAAAAAAGTATTGTTCTTTTGAAAAATCAGAATAATACGCTTCCTCTTTCTAAAAACATCAAAACTGTTGCTGTTATTGGGCCAAATGCGAATGACGTACAATCATTATGGGGAAATTACAGCGGTATTCCTAGTAATCCAATCACTGTATTAAAAGGAATTCAAAACAAATTAGAACCGAATGCTAAAGTTCTTTATGCAAAAGGAACCGATTTGGCCAAAGGTGTTCCTGAAATGAAAGTGATACCATCTGTTTACCTGCAAAATGAAAACGGAACACAAGGTTTAAAAGCAGAATATTTTAATAATAAAGAATGGGAAGGAAAACCACTTTTTACCCATACAGATGACAATATCGATTTTCATTGGGATATTGACACTCCAGATCCTCGCATGAAAATGGGCAATTATAGTGTGAAATGGACGGGATATATTGTAGCGCCAAAAACTGGACTTTACAACATTTCTGAATGGTCAAAACCTTTTATGACTATCGAAATTGAAGGAGGAAAAAGCACTGGTGGAAAAAACAACCATCATCCACGCATTCGATCCCAAAAAATTGAATTGGAAGCTGGGAAAAAATACAAAATTGAGGTTAAATACCAAA
>NCET01000574.1 GCA_002280815.1 Flavobacteriales bacterium 32-34-25
GGGAAGCCGGAGCACAAAACTGGACTGCTAATTTACCAGCCGAATTTGCAAAAAGACGTGGCTATAACTTACTTCCCTGGATGCCCGTATTAACAGGACTCATTATAAAAAGCTCCGAAGATAGCGAACAATTTTTGTGGGATTACCGTAAAACTCTTAGCGAATTAGTATCTGAAAATCACTATGATAATTTGACTAAAATTCTTGACGAACGCGGTATGAAACGCTACTCTGAATCACATGAAAACGGAAGAGCGCTTATTGCTGATGGTATGGAAGTGAAACGTACAGCAGCTGTTCCAATGTCAGCCATGTGGACTCCGGGAGGATTATCTGGTGGAAGTGTTTTACATGAAGCTGACATCCGTGAATCGGCATCAGTTGCTCATATTTATGGTCAAAATTTAGTAGCCGCTGAATCATTAACAGCTATGGGAAATTCCTTTGGCTATTCTCCGGAAATCTTAAAACCAACAGCTGATATGGAATTAGCGTGTGGTTTGAACCGTTTTGTAATCCACACTTCAGTTCACCAACCTACTGATGATAAATTCCCGGGGTTAGGATTAGGGCCTTTCGGCCAATGGTTTACACGTCATGAAACCTGGGCTGAACAAGCTAAGTCTTGGACGGAATATTTAGCCAGAAGTTCGTACTTATTACAACAAGGTAAATTTGTAGCCGATGTTATTTATTATTATGGAGAAGACAACAATATCACTTCTCTTTTTAAGAATAAATTACCGGAAGTTCCAGAAGCTTACAATTATGACTTTGTAAATGCCGATGCATTAATCAATGTACTTGCTGTTTCAAATGGGCAAATTGTAACTCCAAGCGGAATGCAGTATAAAATTTTAGCTTTGGACAAAAACAGTCAACAGATGACTTTAAAAGTAGCTAAAAAAATAAAAGAATTGGTCGAAGCCGGTGCCATTGTAGTAGGTCCAAAACCTATTAGCACTCCTAGTTTGACTGATGATAAAACAGCATTTAATTCGATTATAAATGAATTATGGGGAGCTGAAAATACAGCGAAAACTATT
>NCET01000575.1 GCA_002280815.1 Flavobacteriales bacterium 32-34-25
AAATTGGATCAATTGTTACTGTGGCAGTGTTTATTTTAGGCAAAGGAGAAATAGTCAAAACATCTGAAATTGTTCCTAAAAGATTAGTACAAATCCCACTACTTCCTGTTCTAATAATGTTTGTAATTGTAAAAGTATAATTCCCTATCGCTTGAAGATTGTCTTCTTCAATATCAAAAACAAAATTGCCATTCACAAACTCATCATTTACTGAAAAGAATCTAGTAGTTGTACCATCAAAAAGGCTGTATGTAACAATATAATCTCCGGCTGGAATAGTTTGTGGACCTTTTGTTAAAGTAGCTGTATAAGTGGCTGTAGTTATTTCGTTTTCGCAAATATCAGAATTCACAACTAACGTACTTCCTCTAAAATCTATCGGTTCCTCGATAATAATTTGAACTCTAGTTTCTGAAAAAGTACAAATTGGATTTGATGATAATACTTTATATATAAAACCATAAGTACCAGCGCCTAAGGTGTTATAAATATTAGCTACATTTACTACTTTATCGATAGAATTAGATAATTCATTTGTTCCTATTTCTCTCCAGCTCCCTCCAGTGTCCTCTCCTACCAAAAGATCATTCAAATTTAAATTACTATAAGCCGTTAAATCAGTGGTACTGCAAACCAATAAATTGGATGGCGTTCCAGAATCTGGTCTTTGAAAAATAGATACCAAAATGTCCGCCGATTGCTCTGGACATCTATCTAAAGCTGGAATAGTGTAGGTATACGAATATGTTCCTACACCTAAAACATTGGGTTTAATTGTATTTCCCAGTAAGGAAACAGAACTAGTATTAGCTGTCCACACACCATTTTGCTGTGGAGCTAGTTGGGTTCCGTCAAAAGCTTGAAATAAATTAAACGATTCATCATCATCACAGGCAGTAACATTAGGACTTGGAACACCCGTATATGGTCCAATTCTAAGTGTAACTGTAGCAGTGTTATTTGTACAACTTGAAGGATCTTGAACATAGGTATAGGTATAAATACCGCTGTTTCGCAATGCTTGTGCATTTACAAATCCATTAAACTTCCGTCTAAAAGACTAAAAAGATTAATATTGCTATTAGCAGGATCTTGAATATTACAAATAGTTTCCTCAGCACTTACACCAGCACATTGCGAATAACTATTTGAAGATAAAAGAAATAGAAAAAAAACGGAGAATTTTAGAAGATTATTTTTTATAAAAGAAAGTAGATTTATTGCCATACTGTACTTTTTAGATTAGATTATTGGGGTAACACAATGCTAATGTAAGAAATAAAGCATCAAGAATATCTAAAAAATTCGACAAAATGCATCAAAAAACGGTTAAAGTCAATATTTTTAAGAAATTCCACTTTTAATAAACTCAAAATCAAAGCCATTAAACCTTATAATTACGTAGCATCCTTACTAAATTACATAAAACTCTTTTCTCCTAAAAAAACTTAAATAATTGAACAAAAAAAAGCCTCACATTACTGTGAGGCTTTCGTATTTAAAGAATCAGAAAATTATTTTTTCTCTGATTTTTCCATTTTAGCTTTCAATGCAGCTAATACATCATTGTTATCTCCTAAAGTTGCAGCTGGTGCAT
>NCET01000231.1:0-3474 GCA_002280815.1 Flavobacteriales bacterium 32-34-25
GCATTGCCTTTTGATAGTTACGAAATTGATACTACTGCTTTTGAAGGAGCTATCGCTGAGCCTTTATTAGAAGTGCCAACAGTTACTATTGATGATGTTGAAGCTTTTGAAGCCTGGAAAAAATCAAATGTAATTGCACAAAAACAAGCAGGATATGTTGCTATTGGTGTAAAAGTTCTTTTAGGAGATTTTTATACTGACAAAGCAAGATTATTAGCTGATTTGATAAAAAATTACGGAGCAAATGAATTGCGTTTTTCATTACGTCAAAACATTGTGATTCGTAATAT
Organism: Flavobacteriales bacterium 32-34-25; assembly: GCA_002280815.1. Classification (GTDB taxonomy): domain Bacteria; phylum Bacteroidota; class Bacteroidia; order Flavobacteriales; family Flavobacteriaceae; genus Flavobacterium. The sequence continues at coordinate 291 of NCET01000231.1, forward strand.
TAAAGAAGAAAATTTACCATTTTTCTATCAGGAGTTAGCCAAATTAGATATGGTTAATTTAGGTTACGATACTATTGGTGATATCACAGCTTGTCCAGGAACTGATACTTGTAATTTAGGTATTGCAAGTAGTACAGGTATTGCTGATGAATTAGAAAGAGTGTTAAAAGTAGAATATCCACAATTTGCAAACAACAAAGAAATCACAATTAAAATTAGTGGTTGTATGAATGCTTGTGGTCAACATAACATGGCCGAAATTGGTTTCCAGGGAATGTCAATCAATTCAGGGAAATTAGTTGCGCCAGCTTTACAAGTTTTATTAGGTGGTGGAATTTTAGGAAACGGAAACGGTCGTTTTGCCGATAAAGTAATTAAAATCCCTAGCCGTCGTGGACCAGAAGCTTTGCGTTTAATCTTAAATGATTTTGAAGCGAATGCTAACGGTGCTAAATTCTTAGATTATTATGATACTAATGGAGAAAAGTATTTCTACGAATTCTTGAAACCATTAGCAGATGTTACGAATCTTACTGAAGCTGATTTCGTAGATTGGGGTAATGCTGACAACTATGTAAAAGCAGTTGGAGTAGGAGAATGTGCTGGTGTTGTTATTGACTTAGTGGCAACATTATTATACGAAGCTAAAGATAAATTAACAGTTGCCCAAGAATCTTTCGAAGAAGGAAAATGGTCTGATTCCATTTATCAGGCTTATGCTGGTTTTGTTAATGGAGCAAAAGCTTTATTATTAGCTGAAAAACAAAAAACGAACACGCACGCCGGAATCATTGATTCATTTGATACTGTTTTTGTTGAAGGAAACAAAATCGAATTAGGAACTTCTTTCAAAGAATTAGTTTACCAAATCAATAAAAATGAGCCTTCTGAAGCTTTTGCTAAAAAATACATTCAAGAAGCGATTACGTTTTTTGAAAAATTAGAAGCATATAGAGCAGCTGATTTGGCTAAAGCATAATCATAAATCATGAGTGAAATTAAAGATACAAACGGGATTAGTTTACAATCGGAAGCGCAAGAACGCAATGAGTTGTATCCTATATTTTTAAAGTTGCACAACCTTAGCGTACTTATTGTTGGTGGAGGAAATGTAGGTTTAGAAAAGTTATCTTTTTTACTCAAATCAAGTCCGAATGCAAAAGTCGAAGTGGTAGCTCCGCATTTTTTAGATGAATTAGTTAGTCTCGCAGCTGAACATTCTTCAGTGAAACTGACTAAGAAAAAATTCAAGAAAAAAATGCTGAAAAAGCGCAACATGGTAGTTGCATGTACTGATGATTTAAAAGTTAATAAAAGGGTTTATGAGTTGTCTCGAAAGCGTTATTTAATATGTAACATTGCCGATACACCTGATTTATGTGATTATTATTTAGGAGGAATTGTAACCAAAGGAAATGTCAAAATTGCTATTTCTACCAATGGAAAATCGCCTACAACAGCAAAACGCTTGAGAGAGTTTTTTGAAGAAGTAATTCCGGAGGATATCAATCAGATGGTACAAAACCTAAATGATTATCGCAAAACCTTAAAAGGCGACTTTGAAGAAAAGGTTCAGAAAATGAACGAAATCACTAAGTCACTTAAGAATAAAGAATAGCGTTTTTTAAAAGAAAAGAATACTTATGAATATTTCAAATAGTATTAATTATTCGTTTCTTTGTATTATTAAGAATTATTATAAATAACAGCTCAAGGTTTAGGACCTTCAGCCCAAAGTCAATACAAAATGATTGAAACAGATATCCTTATAATAGGAGCCGGTCCAACTGGTTTATTTGCAGTTTTTGAAGCAGGATTATTGAAATTAAAATGTCATATCCTAGATGCGTTGCCACAACCAGGTGGTCAACTTTCAGAATTATATCCAAAAAAACCAATCTATGATATCCCAGGTTTTCCAGAAGTATTAGCTGGTGATTTAGTAGATAATTTAATGGAGCAAATTAAGCAGTTCGAACCAGGATTTACACTTGGAGAGCGTGCTGAAACTATTGTTAAGCAAGAAGACGGTTCGTTTATTGTAACTTCAAATGAAGGAACAGAATTTCACGCTAAAGTAATTGCTATTGCTGGTGGTTTAGGAAGTTTTGAACCACGTAAGCCTTTAATCGAGGATATCGAATTTTACGAAAACAAAGGAGTGAAATACTTTATCAAAAATCCAGAAGATTTTAGAAATAAAAAAGTAGTTATTGCTGGAGGAGGAGATTCTGCTTTAGACTGGAGTATTTTCTTGTCTGATGTTGCTTCTGAGGTAACTTTGGTTCACCGTCGTAACGAATTCCGTGGTGCTTTGGATTCTGTAGAAAAAGTACAAGAATTAAAAGATGCTGGAAAAATCCACATGATTACTCCTGCTGAGGTAGTTGGAATCAATGGAGCGGAGCACGTAGAATCTATTGATTTAGACGAAAACGGAGCACACCGTAACATTCCATGTGATTTCTTTATTCCACTTTTTGGATTAACTCCAAAATTAGGTCCTATCGGAGACTGGGGATTAGAAATCGAGAAAAATGCCATCAAAGTAAACAATGCATTGGATTACCAAACTAATATTCCAGGAATCTTCGCTATTGGAGATATCAATACCTATCCAGGAAAATTAAAGTTGATTCTTTGTGGTTTCCACGAAGCGACTTTGATGTGTCAGGCAGCTTACCAAATCATCAATCCAGGAAAACGTTATGTATTGAAATACACAACAGTTTCAGGTGTTGACGGATTTGACGGTACTCGTAAAGAAGCTCCAAAAGCAGTCGTAAAAGCGATTTACTTAGAATCTCAGCTACTTAGAATCTCAGCAACTTTTAAAAAACACTTGCAAGTGGTAAGGCTATTGCTTTACTTTGCATTTCCAAATTATAAAAATAATTAGGAGCGAAAGATTAGGGATTTATCAGTAAAAATGGGTTCCTGCTGTTCGCTGCTATCTATTGTATTCGCTTGTGGCGAATACAATAGGATATTCGCTTCCATCAGGGCTAAATAACTAGGAATAGTAATTTTTTGGAAGAATAAAAAACAAAAGCTTTGCGCCTTAGTGCCTTAGCGGCAAAAAAAATAGAAGTTATGCCAAGCATTCAAGAAGAAATCAAAAAAAGAATACTCGTTCTCGATGGAGCTATGGGAACCATGTTGCAACGTTACAATTTTTCGGAAG
>NCET01000231.1:3492-8242 GCA_002280815.1 Flavobacteriales bacterium 32-34-25
TATGGCCGATTATCACATGGAAGATTTGGTTTACGAATTGAACTATGAGTCGGCAAAAATTGCCCGTGAAGTAGCCGATGAATTCACAGCTAAAAATCCAGAGAAACCTCGTTTTGTTGCGGGTTCTATTGGACCAACAAACAGAACAGCGAGTATGTCTCCTGATGTGAATGATCCGGGATACAGAGCCGTAACTTTTGATGATTTGCGCATTGCATACAAACAACAGGTCGAAGCCTTAATGGACGGCGGCTGCGATTTATTGTTGGTAGAAACTATTTTTGATACGTTAAATGCAAAAGCAGCACTTTTTGCTATTGAAGAAGTAAAAGACGAACGCAATATTGATATTCCCATCATGGTTTCAGGAACGATTACTGATGCTTCAGGAAGAACACTTTCAGGACAAACGGTGGAAGCATTCTTGATTTCGGTATCGCATATTCCATTGTTGAGTGTTGGATTCAATTGCGCTTTAGGAGCCGATTTGTTGAAACCGTATTTGCAGACTTTGTCACACAATACTTCTTTCAATATTTCAGCACATCCTAATGCTGGATTGCCAAATGCCTTTGGAGAATATGATGAAACACCAGCACAAACACAAGCTTTTATTGTAGAATATTTAGAAGATAGTCTGGTAAACATCATAGGTGGTTGTTGTGGTACAACTCCAGATCATATTCGTGCAATTGCAGAAGCTGCGGCTAAATACCAGCCGAGAGTTTCAACGGCGAGTTTGTAAAAACCTTAACATAAAAAAAGTATTATGTGCTGGGATTTATTAAATGAGACGTTTACTTCGATTGGAACTGTTGGAGCTGTTGTTGTTGGAATGTATGCTATAAATAGAACAAACAAGAATAATAAACAACAAATATTAACTAATAAACTTGAGGAACTTTTAGAATCAATAAAAGTTTCAGGAAAATACTTCGGGATATTAAAGGATTTGTACAATGATATTGAAAATTATAGAAATCAAGATACAATAAAAACTTTATTGGAATATTATAAAATTCGAGATGTAAAATTTCCGAAGGAAGAGAGAGAAAAATTATTTGATAAGTTGTCTCGAATTCAAATTTTAGCAAAATGCTATACAAATTCGAATTTAAAGAAAAATATATTAGAATATGAAGATATGATGTATTCATTTACTGATTTAGTTACTATGGGAGGAAGTATTCATCAGCAAATTAAATGGAAAAATGGATTGCCAACTTATGAAGAGTTTGCAGTTATTTTACAAAAAATTGAAGCACAAATTATATCTGAATTATTAGGATAGAAACGAACCAGATAGCGCGGATTTGTAATCCGTGCCCACAAAGAGAATAAAAGATAAAAGTCTAGTTTTGTCATTCCGAGGTACGAAGGAATCACATAACGGATGTAACTTGATGAGATTCCTCCTTCGTTCCTCGGAATGACAAAATGAGGAGGTAGATAGTGAGATTGCTTCGTTCCTCGCAATGACTTGGACGAATAAAAAAATAAAGTTCCGTAGGAACGATGCATTTTGTAGTAACGGATTTTAATCCGTTGATGAAATAAGATGATAAATGAAAACGGAATTTATTCCGTTGGCATAAAAAAATAAAATAAAAAATGGCAGTAGTAGAACCAAGAAGAAATTTAGTTTTATCGGGATTAGAACCTTTGATTATTACGCCCGACAGTGTTTTTGTAAACATTGGAGAGCGTACAAATGTTACAGGATCTAGAAAATTTCTTCGATTGATCAAAGAGGAGAAATACGATGAAGCACTCAGTATTGCTAAGGAGCAGGTAGAAGGAGGAGCGCAAATCATCGATATTAATATGGATGAGGGAATGCTGGATGGTGAATATGCAATGGTGAAATTCCTGAACTTGATTGCTGCCGAACCGGATATTGCCCGTGTTCCTATTATGATTGATAGTTCGAAATGGCATATTATTGAAGCCGGATTGAAAGTCGCACAAGGGAAATGTGTGGTAAACTCGATTTCGTTAAAAGAAGGCGAAGAACAGTTTATTCATCATGCTAAATTAATCAAACGTTACGGAGCTGCGGCTATTATCATGGCTTTTGACGAAGTAGGGCAAGCTGATAATTTTGACCGTAGGGTAGAAATATGCCAACGTTCGTATGATATTTTGGTAGATAAAGTAGGCTTTCCTCCACAGGATATTATTTTCGATTTGAATATATTTCCAGTGGCAACGGGTATGGAAGAACACCGTTTGAATGCGCTTGACTTTTTTAGAGGAACGAAATGGGTGAGAGAAAATTTACCACACGCACATATTAGTGGTGGGGTGAGTAACGTTTCGTTTTCTTTCCGTGGAAATGATACGGTAAGAGAGGCAATGCACTCGGTTTTCTTGTATCATGCTATCAAGGACGGAATGACAATGGGAATTGTAAACCCAGAGATGTTGACGATTTATGACGATATTCCAAAGGATTTATTGGAGCATGTTGAAGACGTGATTTTGAATCGTCGTGATGATGCTACCGAGCGTTTGTTGGATTTTGCTGAAAATGTAAAAGGTGGACCAAAAACCAATGAGAAAGAAGTTCAGGAATGGCGTTTTGGAACGGTACAGGAAAGAATCACGCATTCATTAGTAAAAGGAGTGGATGCTTTTATTGAAGAAGATGTTGAAGAGGCACGATTAGCGGCTACCAAACCAATTGAAGTAATCGAAATCAACTTAATGACAGGGATGAATGTTGTTGGGGATTTGTTTGGTTCAGGAAAAATGTTTTTGCCACAGGTAGTAAAATCGGCACGTGTAATGAAAAAAGCCGTGGCTTATTTGTTGCCATTTATTGAAGCTGCTAAACAAGTAGGGGATAAAGAAGGAAACGGAAAAATATTGATGGCAACCGTAAAAGGGGATGTACATGATATTGGAAAAAATATCGTTTCGGTGGTTTTGGCTTGTAATAATTATGAAATCATTGACCTTGGGGTGATGGTTCCTCCAGAGAAAATTATTGCAGCAGCATTGGAACACGAAGTTGATATTATTGGATTGAGTGGTTTGATTACGCCTTCGCTGGACGAAATGGTATTTTTAGCCAAAGAATTAGATAGAAGAAATCTAACCATTCCAGTAATGATTGGTGGAGCAACTACTTCGCGTGCGCATACTGCCGTGAAAATTGCACCGCAATATCGCGCTACGGCTATACATGTTAATGATGCTTCGAGAGCAGTAACGGTAGCCGGGAATTTATTAGATCAGAATAAGGAAGCGTATATGAATGGTATTCGTGAAGAATACGATGCTTTTAGAGAAACATTTTTAAATCGTTCGAGAGATAAAAATTTCTTAACGATTGAAGATGCTCGTAAGAATAAATTGCAGTTGGATTGGGCAAACTATACGCCTAAGAAACCAAATTTCATTGGAACAAAAAGTTTTGAAGTAGATTTGGATGTTCTGGTTCCTTATATCGATTGGACGCCATTTTTTAGAACTTGGGAATTGTTTGGAAAATATCCGGCAATTTTGACTGATGAAGTAGTAGGAGAACAAGCGACTTCAGTTTTTGCGGATGCAAAAGAAATGTTGGAAGTAATTTTGAAAGAAAAGAAATTCACTGCTAAAGGAATCTACGGAATCTTTCCAGCGAACCAGGTGAATGATGATGATATTCAGTTGTATGATGAAAACGGTAAAGAATTGGAGAAATTCTTGACTTTGCGTCAGCAGGCACAAAAAACCAAAGGAGCTCCTAATATCGCTTTGGCTGATTTTATTGCGCCGAAAGATAATGGAGTGACCGATTATATGGGGGCTTTTTGTGTAACGACAGGTTTTGGAGTTGATGAATGGGCGGATGAATATCGAGATAATTTAGACGATTACAACTCGATTATGGTTAAGGCTTTAGGAGATCGTTTGGCTGAGGCTTTCGCCGAATATTTGCACGAACAAATCCGTAAAGAAATTTGGGGTTATGCTCCGGATGAAACTTTAACAACCGAAGCGATGATTGAAGAGGTCTATGCCGGAATACGTCCTGCGCCAGGATATCCCGCTTGTCCGGATCATTTGGAAAAACCAACCATTTGGAAATTGTTAAAAGTAGAAGAAGAAATCGGAGTAACTTTGACCGAAAGTATGGCTATGTGGCCAGCAGCGGCAGTTTCGGGTTATTATTTTGCCAATCCTGAAAGTAGGTATTTCGGACTTGGAAAAATAAAAGAAGATCAGGTAATTGATTACGCTAAACGAAGAAGTATCTCGACAGACAAAGCCACAAGATGGTTGAGTCCTAATATTGCAGATTAAAAAGTTTGTTGTTTTTAGTTTGTTGTTCATGGTTGATGAACAATAAGCTATAAACTATAAACCATAAATATAAAAAATGAAAGTAACGCAGCATATAGAAAACGCACAAGGGAAACCATTGTTTTCCTTCGAAATTGTCCCGCCTCAAAAAGGGAGTAATATCAATGATTTATACGTAAACATTGATCCATTAATGGAATTTAAACCGCCATTTATTGATGTAACGACTTCGAGAGAAGAGTATGTGTATATCGAAAAAGATGGGCTTTTTGACCGCCGTATTACTCGTATGCGTCCAGGAACAGTGGGGATTTGTGCTTCTATCCAACATAAATATGGTGTTGATGCTATTCCTCATGTTTTGTGTGGTGGTTTTACTAAGGAAGAAACTGAATATTTGTTGGTAGATTGTCAATATTTGAATATTGATAATTTAGTGGCTTTGCGTGGAGATCCT
>NCET01000576.1 GCA_002280815.1 Flavobacteriales bacterium 32-34-25
GAGAATTTTTCCCAATACCACAATTGGAAAGAGATAATAATCCTGGAACAATTCCAAACGATAGTTATTAATAATATTTCAATTAATTAGAATTTATAGTATCATAATGGCAGCCTTTTTTCAAGTTTGCCATTGTGATAGTATAATCTATAAAACAGCATAAAGAAAATGAAAAATTCAAATTCCATTTTGAAAAGAGCTTCTTATTTTGGGCTTTTTTTATTTGTTCTTGCTGCAGTAAGTTGTTCAAAAGACGATGCTGTATTAGAAGAAGAAACTGATCCTCCTGTTGTTGTGCCTCCAGTAGTTATACCTACATTTAATGGTCCTAAATATGCCGATAATTATACTTCTATTGCTTCCTGGAGTACCCGTTCGCAATGGAATTTAGCTAACGTACATGATCCATCTGTTGAAAAATCAGGGGAATATTATTATATGTACCAAACGGATGCTTCTTATGGAAATGCACATGATGGATACGGACATTTTCCTTATCGACGTTCTAAAGATTTGATCACTTGGGAATTTATGGGAACAGCTATGGCGCAACCACCAGCTTGGATAAAAGATTCGTTGAATAATAAAAGAGCCAGGATGGTTCCTGCTTTGCCTCCAATAGCTAATCCAAGATATGGATACTGGGCACCATTTGTGAAAAAGGTTGGTAATAAATACCGAATGTATTACAGCATTGTGGTCGATGAACCTATTACGGGAACTAGTTTTGATACTTCATGGTCAGAAAGAGCTTTTATTGGATTAGCTGAATCTGATGATTTAGCATCTAATGTATGGGTGGATAAAGGAATGGTGGTGTGTTCTGAACCAGATGGAGTAAAACCGTATTCTTTTACTGGTGCAAGAAATTGGGAAAACGCTTATTTTAAATTCAATGCAATCGATCCCACTTTTACAATCACTCCGGAAGGAGAACATTATCTAATTTATGGTTCCTGGCATTCGGGAATTGCAGCCTTGAAATTAAATCCAACTACGGGTAAACCGGATCAACTAAAAACCTTAAGCGATTATGGAACCC
>NCET01000232.1 GCA_002280815.1 Flavobacteriales bacterium 32-34-25
GTAACCTGTGTTTGATTGTTTACCGCTTCAATATCGGTAATAGTGTTCGAAAAAGCATTGGTAGCCGTTTCCAGGCTGGTCACAAGGGTTGCCGTAATACCAAAAGGCGTAAAAGCAGTCACATCCCTGCGCATAAAAGCAATTTTTTCTTTCGCTGTGGTTACCAAACTGGCATCCGAAAATTTGTACAATCGGGATACTGATGATTTTTTCATAATATTTTAAATTTAAAGGTTAATACTTACAAATATATTCAAATAAGCATACGATTTGTGATTTTACATAAAAAAAATACTACTTAAAGATAATTCAAAGCATTAGGTAACTCTAATCAAACAGTGAGTTGACCAACAAAGACTATCCGAAGCTTACAGCAGGGCAACGGAAGCTTCTATCAAGGACACGGAAGCTTGCATCAGGCTGACGGAAGTAAGAATCAGAGACACGGAAGCATGCAACAGGGACACGGAAGACCGTATCAGGGCATTATTTTTGCTTCGGACTCCTTATTTTGCTGGACTTAGCGTAAAAACAGCTCCAATAAGCAAAAAAATTAAAATAATGATTTGTAAGGTTAAATTTCTATATTTGAAAAAAGAATAAAACGAAATAAAACTTTGTTAATTGAACTCGTTTTAGGTGGATATAAAGGTTTGTTTCGTAAACAAACGAGTTATGAGGCAGTTTAGAACCGAAGTACTGAAAGAGATATAATGTTTTCATAGTAATTAAAATTTAAAAAATGAGTTTAAAAAATATAAATCCGAATATTGGTAAATTAATGGAAAGCCCAATAATGAAGAATATTTTAGCAATGCAATCTCAGCCTACTCCAAAACTTGTGATTCCTGAAAATCCTGTACACAAAACAAATAAGACAATTGAAGAACTAAAAGAAACAATTGTACAGCAAGGAATATCAGCAGACAAACAAACTAAAAGTAACACTCGTCTAACATATTTAGCTTTAGTTTTTGCATTCATATCTATTGTGCCAGTTTTAAGAGAATATATTCCCATATTTGAAACCAAAAATCACGATCGTGATATATACGAATTGAAGAACAAAGTATTATCCCTATCAAACACCAACCTTGAAAATCAAGTGAGAATATTGAAAGTGGAAAACGAATTACTGAAAGCCAAAACGACTTCCGAAAAAGAAAAGAAATTGCCATAATAGTAAAATTTAAAAGTGTTTCCTCAATATCGACGGAAACACGAAACCGACAATAAAACCGCCTTATAACAGCTGTCTGTAGCTATTGTCGAATTTAGTGGAAATATCGTTTTTACGAACTTCCACAACAGACCACAGGCAGCGGGACGTTACCAGAAATGGCTTGAACCTATCCAAAAGAGAAACTATGCAGATACCTAACCTTTCAGATTTTGAAAGACTTCCTGATATTGAAAAATATCGAGAAGACTTAAATTTCATTAGAAACCAAGACTTATCACAGATGTCTGTAAATGAAATCAGTAAATTAATTTCTGAAAAAGCTATAATCTTACCAACAATTACATCAACAACAGAAATTGCAAATTTAGGAACATCACTTTTCTATAGAGTTAGGATTATGAAACATAGTAATATAAGTAATGAAGATATGACACTTATTCAATCATTTTCTTATCCACCATCCATTACATGTAAGGAAAATGGTCGTGCTAATTTGAAAAAAACGTCGGTTTTTTATTGTGCTTCAACTGGTGATGCAGCGATGCGGGAAAGTGATATAGAAATTGGTAGCCAAGGATTTTTAAGTGTTTGGACAATTGATCCACAAACAACTTTGAAATTCGGAATTCTATTGTCCGATAAACTTCCCAAAGAAAATCCGTGGAAGCCATTAGTTGACTACTTGAGTCAAGAAGAATTTCAAAAGATTCACTTGGAAAGAGAAGGAAAATACTATGAGCATATGCGAGAATTGAGAAACTTTTTCTATGACTTATACATGCATGAAGCCAAACCATACCCGATTACTTCTTTCATTTCTAATAGTTTACTGTATAGTCGTAATGATTTAGACTTTATAAGTTATCCATGTGTAAAAAGATCACACAGACAAATCAATTTTGCATTTCATCCAAATTCTGTCAATCTACATTTTAAAATTGAGAGAGTATTTAGATTCGAGGTAACAGCAATGGATGTTGAGGGAATTTCATTCAATGTCAACGGTGTTGGATATCTTGAAAAATCGAGAATCCAGTGGAGAAATGCTGATGAATCTGATGAACATTACCTTGGCAAAATTACTTCTGTTTAACCCGATAGCGCGGAAATATTTTCCGTGCCCGCAACAGTGAGCAAATAATCTATAAAAAGGCAACAAAATAATATACTTTGTCGAGTTACTGGCTAAGATGCTTCCTTCGTCAGCAGGACAAGTTTGTGGGTAGTTGGGCTGTTAAAAATTAGTTACACTAGCTCCACAAAGATTCTGACTTTTGCGGCTGTGAGTATCGGTTTTCAACCGATAATAATTACTGCTATACAGCAATCAGAGATAGCTTTACACTTCCTCAAAGTCAGAGATTTTGCAGAGCTTTGCACTTGAAAATAAAAAATTAGAATAAATAATAACACAATGACAATCAACTCAAAATTTACGAGATACGAAGACAACAATAACATCTGGTTGTCTCAAAACGGCGAACAGGAATTTAATTTTACTGATTATGGCATTAGCCCCACTGTTCTTAGTACCGAAGCCGAAGTTGGTCAGGCAATGCTAAATGAGCTTTACAGCACTGCAAAATCAAAAGAAGGTGATATTAATATTGCCCTTCTGGGCGGTAGAGGTGCTCAGGAATTGCATCGTTTGCTGGGAGAGTTGGCTCAATCATCAGAACAGGACGAACTGCTTGCCAGACTCAATGTTTTTACCCAGGATGCTCTTGCTCCTTTAAGCATGGACAATAGTTTTAGTTTTGTTAGGGATTTTGAACGTATTTTAGGGGATGCTTTTTTCAAAAAAATAAAAAGCTTTACACCCATGCGAACAGACACCAAAGATATCGAGTCGGCACTCATAGAATATTTGACAAAATTGGAAGCATTAGGTGGTTTGGATATCTTTTTTATTGGTCATGGCCCGGAAGAAAATCAGGCATCACATCTGGCTTACATTAAACCTTTCTCGGGAGCACAAAGCCATCATATTGCAGGGATCATCCCGATATCCAGTACTATTTTAGAACACCACATTAGCAAATTTAAAGCTGGTGGAAGCCTTGTAAATGAAAGTGACGAAAAGGAATGTCGATCAGCTGAGTATATTCTCACTCTAGGCCCAGCAGCGATATTACAATCCAAAAAGACTGTGCAATCCGTAGTCGATGCCGATTCGGCTCCTGCTAAAATTAAAACGTATGCCAACGTACTTAACACACAGCTGAGTTCAAATAAAGAGGAAGCAATACAGCAATTAAACACCAATCCTGGATTATGGATAAGATTACATCCCAATGCTAAATCTTTTGTATTGCCTAATTTAGGTTTGTAATATAGAAGATGAACTCAATAACTTTTTATTTATTTATTTATTTATTTATTTATTTATCAATATGCTTACTCCAAAAAATCACACATTAACTAAAGAGCAACAAGAAATATTAGATAATCAAATTGATTCTGATAAATCAGCTTACATCAAAGCCGAAAAGCTTTATTCTGATTTAAAAAAGAAGTATAAATTAAAATAATATCCATTATGTTTACAAAAAAAGCTCCAAATTGGAGCTTTTTTAATATCCAAATCCCATTTTATTGGAATTTGGATTTTTATTTATTGGATTTTTAAACCTTTATTTACTCAAATACATTTTTCTTCTAGAGTACAATTCGTAGAATTGGTCGTCTTTTAAGTCATCAATAAACAAGATGCTTTCTCCTGTTGATTTCATTTCTGGCCCTAAAGCTTTGTTTACATTCGGGAACTTACTGAAAGAGAAAACCGGTTGTTTGATAGCATATCCTTTTAACTGTGGATTGAAATCAAAATCAGTTACTTTACTGTGCCCTAACATTACTTTAGTAGCATAGTTTACATAAGGCTCTCCGTAGGCTTTTGCAATAAATGGAACCGTACGAGAAGCTCTAGGATTAGCTTCGATAATATAAACCGTATCGTCTTTGATAGCAAACTGAATATTGATTAAACCAACAGTTTTTAATGCTTTAGCAATTTTATTGGTATGATCTTTAATTTGTTGCATCACAAACTCTCCTAAGTTAAAAGGAGGCAAGGTAGCGTTAGAATCTCCAGAGTGTACTCCACAAGGCTCAATGTGCTCCATAATTCCGATGATATAAACATTCCCATCAGCATCACAAATGGCATCAGCCTCTGCTTCGATAGCTCCATCTAAATAGTGGTCTAAAAGCAATTTGTTTCCAGGAATTGTTTTTAGCAAGTTTACTACGTGCTCTTCTAATTCCTGTTTGTTGATTACAATTTTCATTCCCTGACCACCCAATACATAAGAAGGACGAATCAATAAAGGAAAATCCAATTGGTCAGCTAAAGCCGAAGCCTCATCAGCAGTTTCAGCAATTCCGAATTTAGGGAAAGGGATTTTTAACTCAGTCAATAAGTCAGAGAAACGTCCTCTGTCTTCTGCTAAATCCAGTGCATCAAAACTAGTTCCGATGATTTTTACTCCGTATTTAGATAATTTTTCAGCTAATTTAAGAGCTGTTTGACCACCTAACTGAACGATAACACCT
>NCET01000233.1 GCA_002280815.1 Flavobacteriales bacterium 32-34-25
GCCTTCATCAAGTAGTTCTTCAGTATTGATGGTTTCTTTTATTGGATTTACTTCTAAAGAAATTCCTGCTAGTGGACAAAATCTTCGTATTGTACTAACTGAAGATTCTAATGAATTGAAAGAGGTAGTAGTACAAGTGGGTTATGGTACGGTTAAGAAAAAAGACGCAACGGGTTCAGTATCCCAAATCTCAGCTAAAGAATTTAATAAAGGAGTCAATGTCACTCCGGAAAGTTTAATTAGCGGTCGTATTTCGGGGGTTAATGTAACTGGCGGAGGAGCTCCTGGTGCAAAAGCAGACATTAGAATCCGTGGAGGTTCTTCTTTATCGGCTTCTAATGAGCCTTTAATTGTATTGGACGGACTTCCGTTGAGTAATGCAGTACCAAGCGGTGCTACCAGTATTCTTTCTACAATTGATCCAAATGACATTGAATCTTTTACTGTTTTGAAAGATGCTTCTGCAGCGGCAATTTACGGTTCGCGTGCAGCCAATGGGGTAATTGTAATTACTACTAAAAAAGGAACAAAAGGCGGCGTGAAAGTAAACTTTAGTTCTCAGTTAGGTGTTAATACTGTGGACAATCAAGTGGATGTTTTAAGTGCTGATCAGTTTCGTGCTTTAGTAAATGAGAAAGGTTCTGATGCTCAAAAAGCTTTATTAGGAACAGCAAATACGAATTGGCAAGATGAAATTTTCCACACCTCATTGACAATGAATAACAACATCTCCGTAAGTGGTGCTTTGTTTAATAAATTACCAATACGTTTATCTGTGGGTAATGTTGATAATTCAGGGATTTTAAGAAATACTTCTTTTGAAAGAACTACCACTTCTATCTCTTTGAATCCTGTTTTATTTGATAATCATTTAAGAATTGATATTAGCGGAAATATGTCTTTCGGTAAAAATCAATTTCAGGATGAAGGAGCTGTAATTGGAAGCGCTATTGGTTTTGATCCTACACAGCCGGTTTATGATGCCAATTCTCGTTATGGTGGTTATTTTGAATGGTTAGAACCTAATGGAAATTTACCTTTATTACCAGCAAGAAATCCTGTATCAAGACTAAATCAGGATGAAAGAAGAGCTACTTCTACCCGAAAATGGGGAAATGTTAGATTGGATTATAAATTGCATTTCTTTGAAGATTTAAGAGTAGTTGCTGAAGCAGGTATTGACAGATTTGATAGCAAAGGATATACTGAAGTAAGTACACAAAGTCCTTTAGGATTTCAGCCGAATACTTTTAGCTCAGGAAACTGGGTCAATTTAGGAAATTACTCCAGTTATACTGATATGCTTCAAAATAAAAACTTAAATACCTACTTTAATTACACTAAAGATGTAGGCAAGTTTAAAATTGATGCAACTGCAGGTTATAACTACCAATTATTTCAAAAAGAAAGATATCAGTCAGGAGAGGTTAGACAACCAAACCCTAATGAAGATGTTATTACTGATCCGGATATCAATCTTCAATCTTATTTTGGACGTTTGAATTTAGGGTATGACAGCCGTTATTTATTGACATTAAACTATAGACGAGACGGAACTTCACGTTTTTCTGAAGCGAATCGTTGGGGTAATTTCTCAGGAGCTGCTTTTGCATGGAATGTTGCCGAAGAATCTTTCTTGTCTGATAATGAAACCTTGTCAAGCCTTAAATTAAGAGTAGGTTACGGAACAACAGGACAACAGGATATTTCGGCTCAGTATGATTATTTACGACGAGTAACGCTGGGAACAATCAGTTCACAATATATTTTTGGAAACACCATTTATTCAACTGCCAGACCGGAAGGTTATAATGAAAATATTAAGTGGGAAGAATTAGCGGAGATGAATCTGGGGATTGATTACGGATTTTTTAATGACAGAATAACGGGATCTATCAACTATTTTGATAAAGAATCAACTGATTTATTAGCTGAAATTGCGGTTCCTGACGGAGCTAACATTAGAAATCAGGGTTTCTTTAATATTGGTAGCGTGAGAACGAAAGGTATTGAATTTAACATTCAGTCTGATATTGTTAAAACTGAAAATCTAACTTGGAATCTGGCTTTCAATACTACTTATATTGACCAGAAAATCGATAAGTTAGGAATTACAGTTCCTGGTTTCCAGGGTTATTTTACCGGAGATAATATTGCTGGTGGTGGTGGAAATAAAATCCAGATTAACTCAGTAGGATTTACACCTAATTCATTTTTTGTTTACGAACAATTATATGATGCTAACAAAAAACCAATTGCAGGTGCTTATGTTGACCGAAACAATGACGGAACATTAGATGATGGTGATCGTTATAGAGCTAACAAACCGGCACCAGATTATACTTTTGGTTTATTCTCAACAGTAAACTACAAGAATTTTGATTTCACGATGAACTGGAGAGCCAGTTTAGGGAACTATATTTTTGATAACGTGAGTTCTAATTTAGGATATTCAGATGCAGGTTTAAGAAGACAAACTGATTTATCAAATGTAAGTGCTGATTATCTGAATACAGGTTTCACTTTTGAAGATAACGGTACTTCAAGATACTTATCTGACTATTATGTAAAAGACGCTTCTTTTATAAAACTGGACAATATTACGTTAGGATACACTTTCGATAAAAAAATATTAAAAGCAGCTTCATTACGATTTACAGCCGGAGTTCAAAACGTTTTTGTACTTACTAAATACAACGGATTAGATCCTGAGAAATTCAACGGAATTGATAATAATGTGTATCCAAGAGCAAGAACTTTCCTTTTTGGAGTGAATGCGAATTTCTAATAAGTGAACTGAAAACAAATTAAAAAGAAATAAAATGAAAATAGCATTTAAACATATATCTTATTTTTTCCTATTGATTTTAGGGTTAAATATGGCGCTTACTTCGTGTACCAACGACTTAGAAGTAACTCCAAAAGATGACGATGAATTTTTATCGGAAACGTTTTTTGAAAATCCTGAATCTTACAAACAAGTATTGGCTAAGCTATATGCGGGTTTGTATGTAGGAGGAAATGATGGAGACGGATCAGCAGATATTGCCGGAATTGGAGGTGATTTCAGTAGTTATTTAAGACTGCTTTTTGTAGTGCAGGAATTCCCTACTGACGAAGCTATTATTGCCTGGGCCGACGGAACTTTACCTACATTAAACACTCAAAACTGGTCTCCTGCCAATGAGTTTTTAGCAGGAACTTTTTCAAGAGCTTTCTATCAAATTAGTGTGGCGAATGAATTTTTAAGACAAACAACCGATGAGAAATTAAACAGCAGAGGTGTTGATGCAAGCTTAAAAGCTGAAATTGCCACTTTTAGAGCCGAGGCTCGTTTTTTAAGAGCTTTCTCCTACTACAATTTGATGGATTTATTCGGAAATGTGCCTATCACAACTGAGAATGATCCTGTTGGGTTTTTCTATCCGGAACAAAAAACCAGAGCCGAAGTCTTTGCTTTTATCGAATCAGAATTAAAAGACTTAGATAATAGTCTTGCGGCTTCAAGAACAAATGAATATGGTAGAGTAGATAAAACGGCAGCTAAATTTTTATTGGCACAAATTTATTTGAATTCTAAAGTTTATACAGGAACCGAAAGATTTAATGAGGCAGGTACTGTATGTGCTGACATCATCAACAATTCCGGATATACTTTTGCGAATGTTCCTTATCGTTATTTATTCTCTGCTGATAATAATACGAATGGTGCTCAAAACGAATTTATTTTTCCAATTGTAAGTGACGGAAATGCCATTAGAGCTACTGGTGGTGGTATGAGTTTTATTCTACATGCCTCTATTGGAGGAAGTATGGATGCTGCTTCCAGAGGTATGGACGGAGGATGGCAGGGAATCAGAACCCGTAAAGAGCTTGTACAGCTTTTCCCGGATGCTACTGCCACTGCCGATAAACGAGGTACTTTTTATACTGATGGACAAACACTGGATATTGCTAATGTGGGAACTTTTACTAATGGATATGCGGTTACTAAATACATCAACAAAAAAGCAGACGGTTCAGCTGCCCAAAGAAATGATATTCCGGATACTGATTTTCCAATGTATCGATTATCTGATGTGTATTTAATGTATGCCGAAGCTACTGTAAGAGGTGCTGCTTCAGGAAATATTGCTACTGCTGTGGGTTATATCAACCAACTGAGAGACAGAGCTGATGCGGCATCAATAAGTGCATCCGACTTAACTCTTGATTTTATTTTAGATGAAAGAGGAAGAGAATTATTCTGGGAATGCCACAGAAGAACTGATTTAATCCGTTTTGGAAAATTCACCGGAGGAAGTAAAATCTGGCAATGGAAAGGCGGAACAGCAAATGGTTCTGCAACCGAATCCTTTAGAGATTTGATGCCAATTCCTTCCAGAATTATTCAGGCAAATCCAACATTGAAACAAAACATAGGCTACGTAAACTAATTTTTTAATTTATAAAAATGATACAATTGAAAAATATATCTAAAATTTTAATCGCGTTGATTAGCATCTTAGCCGTTTCATGTAACGCTGATGATGTTGACAACAGACCAGTATTGGAGAGTGTTTCAGCTCCCGAAATGACCTTGCCTGTAACAGGAAAAACATTTGTACTTACCGAAAATAATGCGGACAATAAAGCCGATTTGTTCAAATGGAATCCAGCAACATATTCTCATGATGTAGTAGTGAGTTATTCATTACTGATGGATGTAAAAGGTGGTGATTTTACAAATG
>NCET01000234.1 GCA_002280815.1 Flavobacteriales bacterium 32-34-25
GAACCTTTGTAACCGTCTTTAATTAACATTGCAAAACGCTCTCTAACCACAGCTGGTGCCCAGTAGAAAAAAGCTCCTAAATCACGTTCATTTACAACCGCACTATTCAAACCATCGTTTCGGTCTAATGTCAATCGGTTTTGACTCGATTGCATGTTTTCAAAACCATAAGGCACTTTACTTTGTCCTAAACGAATCCTAAACTCTCTCTTTTTATCGAATGACAAATCAAAATACGCATCTCTTAATTGCGCAAAATGATTCACACCAGATGCAGGCGAACTAGCAAAATCAGGTTGGATATAAAAATAAACATTTGGATGAATTTGTCCCGAAAACACAATACGAGCACGTCTTAAAAAAAGTCCGTTATTTGACTTTGCATCTGGAGCCGTTGAAGTGGTTCCCCAGGATTTATCACATTGATCGCAAGACACTTTATCATTTGTAGACAACAAACCATTGTAACGCACCTGAACATAACCTCTTATCCCAATGTTATCATACCAATGTTCTTTTTTTTCTGTTTTTTCTGTTTTATCAGTAAGAACCGGTTTCTCTTGTTCGCTTTGTTTTTGTTTATTAACCGAATTAATAGAATCCAAAATACGAACTACTTCTTTTTTAATTTCGTCTTTCTTAACATCTTGCGCATTTACTAAAGCCGTAAAAAACACTAATGCTGTAAATAAAATTTTTCTCATTTTAACTAAAAATCAATATTGTATTATTTTTGCGCAAAATTAATGTTAAAGTTTTTATTCAATATTAAGCCTGAGTTACCATTTAAACACCACGACATAAACATTTGTTTACATTAGCACCCTAATTCCAGAATCAAACAAATATGCAAAAATTACAAACTCAATAAAAACAGTACTTAAGAAGCTTTTTAGGGTTAACATTTACTTAACATTGAGAAAAAATAGCATTCTATTTTTATCAAAAAAAATAGTTTTCGGCTTCATATTTGACGATATTTTTTTACAAATCTAAAGTTCGTTTATCTAAAAAATCTAATTTTAATTGCTAAAAACGGGCTATGAATCTGATTTCCAAAACAACTAAACGATCTTCCTATTGCTGTTTTTTACAAAATGATTCAATTACACTTAGTAAAAAAACAATATGACTATCCGTTTCTTATACCAATCATTGAGAATGGCAGACAGGTATGTGGCCTATTTTTTTATTTTGTCCGCATAGCGGACAGTCATAAAAACAAAAAAAGGTACAGCCAAATCTGACTGTACCTTTAGTAATTTATAAAACGAGATTTTTTAACTCTCTATTTTCTTATTTGCTTTTTCGATAGTAAATGAAAACTCAGAACCTATTCCGAATTCACTTTCTACATATATTTTTTCTTTGTGCGCTTCAATGATGTGTTTTACAATGGCTAATCCTAATCCAGAACCTCCTTCAGATCTTGAACCACTTTTATTCACACGATAAAAACGCTCAAAAAGTCTAGGTATGTTTTGTTTTTCAATTCCTTCGCCATCATCGCTTATTCGAACCAAAACTTTTTCTTTGGTTAAATTCACAACAGCTACTTCGGTAGTTCCTTCTTTTTTACCGTATTTAATCGAATTGACAATTAAGTTTTCAATAACTTGTTGGATTCTATCTTTATCGGCTTTTACAAAATTAGGACGAATGTATTCGTTTTCGAATGCCAGAGTGATTTTTTTCTTATCGGCTTTCATTTCTAACAAGTCGAAAATATTTCGAATCAATTCGACAATATCAAATTCAGTGATCTCTAAATTCAAATCCCCCGATTCTAATTTGGTAATCATATCCAAATCTTCTACTATATATATCAAACGCTCGACACCCTTATCGGCACGTTTTAAATATTTTTTTCGAATAGCCTTATCTTCCATTGCTCCATCTAACAACGTAGAAATGTATCCTTGAACAGTAAAAAGAGGCGTTTTCAACTCATGCGAAATATTTCCTAAAAACTCTCTGCGGTATTCTTCACGCACTTGCAGCATTTCGATTTCCAGTTTCTTATCGGTTGCGAACTTCTTCACTTCCCGAGTTAAGGTCTCCATATCAGTTGTAATAGGCTGATTGATGAGATGAGCGTACTGGATTCTAACAGAGAAACATCGTCGTAGATTTTTTTTACTCTTCTATAAATAAATCGCTCTACACGATATTGCAATACTAAAAAGGAAAAAAGATAAATAGCAAAAAGAAAAGTGATCCCAAAAAACAAAAGATCATTAGTATTGGCTTTAAAAATAACCATCGCCAAAAAAACAACAAAAGCTGTGGAAAAAATACTAATATAAAATGCCGACTTTATGGCAAACTTGTATGTTTTTTTAAAACTAATCTTCATCTATTCGTCTTTGTTCTTAAACAACAACCCTATCTTTTTTTTAACCATATAAGTCAGATAAGTTTTTGTCTTTGGTCATTTACAATAATATAATTTTTAAAATAAGAGCATATAAGCATAAGACCAAAAAGAAAATTTCATCACCTTAAATTGTTATTCCTACTAAAACAGAATATTTAACAACTAGACAATACTTATATGAACTTCTTTTATAAAAAGAAAAGTCTAACTATAACATCAGTTAAACTTATATGACTTATATGGTTTTAAAAACCATCATTATATATTATACTTCAAATTTATAACCTACTCCTTTTATAGTCTTAAAAAGATCATCGCCTATTTTTTCACGAAGTTTTCTAATGTGAACATCAATAGTTCTTCCACCCACCACTACTTCGTTACCCCAAACCTTATCTAAAATTTCGTCTCTTTTAAATACTTTTCCAGGTTTTGAAGCCAATAAGTAAAACAATTCAAATTCTTTTCTAGGCAAAGCAATCTCGATATTGTCTTTTATAATCTTGTATTCTTCACGATTGATTTCGATTCCGCCTACATTTAGTGTTTCGCTATCTTGCTCGTTGGCTTCTTTCAATCTGCGCAACAAAGCTTTTACTTTACTTACTAATAACTTTGGCTTAATTGGTTTTGTAATATAATCATCGGCTCCAGCGTCAAAACCGGCTACTTGAGAATAGTCTTCGCTTCTTGCTGTTAAGAATGTTATGATTACATCACTTAATTCAGGAATGTTTCTAATGTTCTCACAAGCTTCCATACCATCCATTTCAGGCATCATCACATCCATGATAATTAAATCAGGTAATTCTTTCTTAGCCTTAGCAATTGCTTCTCTTCCATTAGAAGCTGTAACAATTTGATAACCCTCTTGAGATAAGTTGTAACCAACAATTTCTAAAATATCTGGTTCATCATCAACCAATAAAATCTTCGTAGTTTTCTTTTTCATAATCTAGCAAATTTTCTTTTGCGATGTAAATGTAACAATAAAAAAACAGCATAAAAGTCGTGTTAACGGTAATTTAAAGACATAACAATTTAGTAATACTACAGCAACATAATCGTAACAGCCGATTAACACCAACTTTACAAAGCTAGCATTTCTTTGCAAAAAATTTAATCAATTATGAAACTTAGATTATTCATTCTAACACTTTTTATTACAACACTTAGCTTTGCTCAAAGTAAAGGTACGATTTCAGGAGTAATAACAGACAAAGATTCTAATAATGAAACATTACCTTTTGCAAACGTTTTTGTAAAAGGAACTAAAATTAATGCCACTACAGATATTGACGGAAAATACTCCATCAACATTGCCCCTGGAAGCTATGTTATTCAATACACATTTGTAGGATACGAACCTAAAGAAGTTCCTGTAAAAGTTACCGAAGGAGCTAAACTTGTAATCAATCAGGAATTATCATCTGGAGCTTATGCACTAGAAGACGTAGTAATCAAATCTACGTTTAACAGAGAAAAAGAAACGGCTATTTTATTAGAACAAAAAAAAGCTGTTGAGATTAAACAAAGTATTGGCGCACAAGAAATGTCAAGAAAAGGAATCTCTAATGTAGAGCAAGGTGTTTCTAAAATCTCTGGTATTTCCAAAGTAGCTGATCGTGGAATTTTTGTAAGAGGACTAGACGACCGATACAACTACCTACAAATAAACGGTTTAAACATCGCGCCAAGTGATCCTAACTTAAAAACAATTCCGTTGAACTACATTCCTAGTGATGTTGTTAGAAACATTGATGTTTTTAAAACTTACAACACTAATTTGTATCAAGATTTTGCTGGAGCAAGTATCAATGTAATCACTAAAGATGTGAGTAGCAATGCTACAACAAAAATTAGTATCTCCACAGGAATGAATACTAATACGACCTTCAAAGATTTCAAAACAACTAATGAAGGAGCCCATGATTTCTTTGGTTACAATGCCAACAGTAGAAATCTCCCTTCTGTATTTGGAAAAAATATTAGAACTGGATATACCGCTTCACCTACAGAATCTAAAGACTTATTTAATTCAAGTTGGAGCCCAGAAAACACAAAAGCACCATTACTAATAGGTACAAACATTTTTCACTCACAAT
Organism: Flavobacteriales bacterium 32-34-25; assembly: GCA_002280815.1. Lineage (GTDB taxonomy): Bacteria > Bacteroidota > Bacteroidia > Flavobacteriales > Flavobacteriaceae > Flavobacterium. Next base: position 4,483 of record NCET01000234.1, read on the forward strand.
CTCATTCTTTAAAGAACGACAAAAAATGGGGATACCTTTTTAATGCTAATTTTTCTAACAACTTCTTATCACAAGAAGGAAAAAGAAGAAATCTAAACTCTGAAGGCTTTGCTACAAAAGACTTTGATAGAAATGTGTACCAAAACACAACACAAAAATCATTTTTAGGAAGTTTTAATTTAAAGAAAACAGACAAATACAACTTTGCACTTAATCTAATTTATTTCCACAATTCAGAAAACACCGTTGATGAAGTAAGAGGAGACAATACCGATTTTATTACCACAGACAGACCTTTCTTCTTAAGAGACATAAAGTTTACAGAAAATGCAACTTACAGCATACAACAGCTAGGAACTTTATACTTTAAAGACAAAAAGCACACTTTAGATTACGGAATAGCTGCATCTTTAGGGAAAAACGAAATGCCCGATAGAAAAACACTTCTTTCAGAAGGAGAAGGAGAAAATGCTGAATACATTACCTTCAATGGAGCTGACCCATTTAGATTTTATTCAGAATTAGAAAACTTTAATGTAAACGGAAAGCTTTCTTACGAAATTAAATGGAAAGAAAATGAAGATGGTGTCTTTAAAAATGCTCTAAAATTTGGTTATAATGGAGATATGACTTCTTATGATTTCTTCCAACGTACCATCAGAATTTTTGGTGGAAGTGGACTAACTGATACTACATTAAACACTAACGACCCACAAGCGTTTTTTGATAATGCGTTCAATAGCGGAAGCTTAAGCTATAGAAGCACTGCCGATCCAACATATAAAGTTGAAATAAGTCAATTTATAAATGCAGGATACATCAATTACAACAAGAATTGGAATAAATTTATACTAGACTTAGGTTTAAGAGTTGAATATTTATTTAGAGAAACTACATACAGGACAGAAGAAACTGATTTCAGTAAACCATCTCTAAAATTAGAATATGATCCATTGGATTTTAGCCCAGTAGTCAATTTAAAATACATGCCTAGCGATAGAACAAATATAAGATTTACAGCTTCTAGAACTTCAACTAAGCCTAGATTTAGAGAGATCCTTCCATTTAGATATTCAGATGGAGATGGTAACTTTGCAATAGGAAACGAAAAATTAATAAATACTACTAATTATAATGGTGATTTAAAATACGAAATTTTCCCTACTCCTACTTCTTTGTTTAGCGCAACAGCATTTGCAAAATACATCGAAAATCCTATTTCAAGATTACTAACTGGTACTTCAACAGGATTCTTAACTTCTTATGATAATTTTGAATCAGCAACATTGTTTGGATTAGAACTAGAAACTTCTATCGGTTTGGATAACTTTTTTAAAGACTCTGATTTTGCTAAACGCTTTAATATTGGTTTCAATACAATCTTAATGAAATCAAAAGAAGAAGCTGATAAAGCAAAATTCCCACAACTAACAAACACATCTAGATCATTACAAGGTGCTTCTGATTTTATCATAAATGCTGATATCGCGTACGAAATAATTAAAAATGATCGAACAGAATCTAAAATAAACTTAATCTTCAACACCTTTTCTGAAAGAATATATGCTGTAGGTGTTGACCGTGCCGATGACATAAAAGAACAGCCTATTAATATGCTGGATTTCACATGGAGAACTACTTTTAACAAAAAGTATCAATTAAACTTCAGTGCAAAAAACATTCTAAATCAGAAATTCAATACTACTCAGGATGCCACAAGAGAATTAGCAAATCCTGCAACCTACAGCAACATAAATCAACAGTTGTCTTTAGGAACTAATATTGGATTAGAATTCAGTTATACTTTTTAATTGTTTTCGAAACAACCCAAAAAACCGTCTCAAAATAGAAATCTGAGACGGTTTTTTTATTTACATAAAATTTACAATTAAATGAATTTCATCTAACAATTACATAATGATTATGTAACCTCGGTTAGAAACTGCTGAAATATATTTGCCATAACAAAATTAAACAATTAAAAAAAATGAAAACAACGATTTTAAAAGCATTTGCTCTTGCTACTTTAGTATTAACAGTTGGTTGTAGTTCAAATGACGACGAACCTACTGTAACAGTACCAAACTTAGAAGGTAACGTTTTGCAAGGCGATATCACTTCTGACTTAAACATACCTGCTGGAAATTATTCTTTAAAAGGAACTGTTACTGTTAAAGATGAAGCAACTCTAACTATTCAACCAGGTGTAACTTTTACAGTATCTACTGCTGATCAAGCAGCTGGAACAAACTACCTACTTGTTGAACAAGGAGGAACTTTGATTGCTAACGGATCACCAACATCTCCTATTGTTTTTACTGCTGAAAGTAAACAAATTGGTTCTTGGGGTGGTATTATCTTAAATGGTAAAGCCGAAATAAATGCAGCTGGTGGAACTGAAATTGCAGAAGCTGGCGGAAAAACTTATGGTGGTACTAAAAATGATGATTCATCAGGATCACTAAAAAATGTACGTGTTGAATACGCTGGTGCTGCAGTAACTGGTGGAACAGCTGAATACAACGCCTTTTCATTCTTTGGTGTGGGTTCAGGAACTGTTTTAGAAAATCTACAAGCATACAAAGGTGCTGATGACGGATTTGAATTCTTTGGTGGTATGGTTAATGCTACAAATCTTGCTGCTTTTGGTTGCGAAGATGACAGTATTGATTGGGACAAAGGATACAGAGGAACATTAAGCAATATTTGGATTATCCAACCATCTAATGGAGACTGGGCTTTTGAAACATCAAATCACCCAACTGAATTCAACAACACTCCTAGATCAAATCCTACAGTTAACAATGTAACAGTTGTTGGAAGTGGAAATGCTACAAAAGCTGTTTTCTTATTCAAAGAAGGAACTGC
>NCET01000004.1 GCA_002280815.1 Flavobacteriales bacterium 32-34-25
ATAGCGGCGGCACACTACCAGATACCTAGAGTTATTTGTTATTCAGGTGGCACCGAAGAAACAGCTATGTTTCCTAAAATTGCAGAAACATTTGAAAAAGTAGGAATCGAGGTAATTACTATTTCCGAAGGTTCTAATCCGGTATATGCACTCAAATATGAAAAAAATGCGTTGCCGATAATAGGTTTCTCTAAAAAACACGATGCTGCATTCAATCCTCAATCCAACTTTGCTGCCGTCATGACCTGTTCACAAGCAGACGGGGGTTGTCCATTTATTGCAGGTGCTGAGAAACGTATACCTATTACCTTTGAGGATCCCAAAATTTCAGACAATACTGACCAACAAGACCATGTCTATAATCTTAGAAGTTTAGAAATTGCTTCAGAAATGTTTTATGTCTTTTCACAAATTAAATAAAGAATAGCGATGGAAGTAAAAATGAAGTTTCTAGATCGGTATCTAACACTTTGGATCTTTTTGGCAATGGGATTAGGTGTGCTCTTAGGGAATTTATTTCCAAGTATTTCTAATTTGATGGATTCACTATCAGTTGGAACCACAAATATTCCATTGGCTATCGGACTGATCATCATGATGTATCCTCCTTTGGCTAAAGTAAATTATAATCTTTTACCTCTTGCGTTTAAGGATAAAAAAGTGCTTAGCTTATCACTTATCTTGAACTGGCTTGTTGGTCCTATCTTGATGTTTATTCTAGCAGTGATATTCTTTAGAAATGAGCCAGACTATATGGTCGGATTAATTCTTATTGGTCTCGCACGATGTATTGCTATGGTCATTGTATGGAACGATTTGGCGAAAGGAAATAGAGAGTATGCCGCGCTTCTAATTGCATTAAACAGTGTTTTTCAAATCGTATTTTACAGCTTTTTTGTTTGGCTATTTATCAATGTACTACCTTCTTATTTTGGTTTTGCTGAATATGCTATTTCAATAGAGATGAGCGAAGTTATTAAAAGCGTACTCATCTATTTAGGAATTCCTTTTTTAGCAGGATTTTTAAGTCATAAATATCTTTCTAAAATAAAAGGTGAGAATTGGTATACCCGTAAATTTATACCATTTATATCACCATTTACCCTGTATGCTTTGCTATTTACAATTGTGTTAATGTTTAGCCTAAAAGGGGAGCAAATTGTACAACTACCTATGCAAGTGGTTAAGGTGGCCATTCCATTAGTGATTTATTTTGTATTGATGTTCTTTATCAGTTTTTTTATGAATAAATCCATGAATGTAGCCTATGATAAGAATGCAGCTATTTCTTTTACTGCCACAGGAAATAACTTCGAATTAGCCATTGCGGTAGCTATAGCAGTATTCGGAATACATTCTCCACAAGCATTTGTGGGAGTTATTGGTCCATTGATTGAAGTACCGGTCTTAATCCTGTTAGTACGTGTCAGTCTTTGGCTTAAAAAGAAATATTATAAATAGGAAAATAGCCAGTGCTTTCAATGATGGTATGCGGTAATGCACATTAGCAAATTACTTGAGCATTCTTCCTATCTGCAAACAATGCGGTAATGCACATTAGCAAATTACTTGAGCATTCTTCCTATCTGCAAACAGTAGGTATATACAAAAATTATAAGTGAATAATTAGACAAGCAGAGAAGAAATAGTTCGATTGACAACAATTCGACAATTATCAGGAAATATTAGTTGTAATTTTATAGAGCCGTAATATTATTTCAAATAAACCCCAAAATATATGATAACACTCTTTATAAAAAATATGGTTTGCAACCGTTGTATTATAGTAGTGCAAAATGAATTGGAGAAGCTTGGATTGACTGTGAAAAATATAAAGCTGGGAGAAGTTACCTTGGACAAAGAATTACCTGAAAACGTTAAAACCAATTTAGTGAAAGCAATGACTGTATTAGGCTTTGAACTCATTGATGATAAAAAAAGCAGGGTTATCGAAAAGATAAAGAACGTCATTATTGACTTGGTTCATCATCAGGACAACAATACTAAAACTAACCTTTCAGATGTATTAAGCAGTCAATTGCACCACGATTATAATTACTTATCCAACCTGTTTTCAGAAGTAGAAGGCACTACTATCGAAAAATATTTTATTGCCCAAAAAATAGAGAAGGTAAAAGAATTATTGGTATATGATGAACTATCTTTGAGTGAAATTGCTTTCCGTTTAAATTACTCAAGTGTAGCCTATTTAAGCAACCAATTCAAAAAGGTAACAGGACTTACCACAAGTTATTTCAAGCAAATACGAGAGGATAAAAGAAAACCTTTGGATAAGGTCTAAGTAAATCTTACAAATCATTCCCAAAATTCCACAACGAAAAAATGAAAACAATATGGAACTTTGTATCATAAAACTCATACAAAATGGTACACAAATATCAAGTAACAGGTATGACCTGTGGAGGTTGCGAAGCAAAGGTAAAATCGGCTTTATTAAAGGTTGAAAATGTGACAAATGTTGAAGTTTCAAAAGATGAAAACTCAGCTACCCTGACAATGGATAAACACATCCCAACTACACAATTGCAAAAAGCATTAACCGCTGTTGGAAAATATACCATAGAAATGAGCAATAACAAAAGCCCACAACATACCACGACAAATGAACCAGTGGCAAAATCCTGCTGCTCCGCTCATTCTCACGATGATAAAAAAACAATCGAAGTGACTAGCAATATAAAAGGCAAATACTATTGCCCAATGCATTGTGAAGGCGATAAAACCTATGATAAAGCTGGCGATTGCCCTGTTTGTGGAATGCATTTGGTAAAAGAAGCAGAATTGAATGTAAAGAAAACGATGTACACCTGCCCAATGCATCCCGAAGTTATTCAAGATAGTCCGGGTTCATGTCCTATATGCGGAATGGATTTAGTACCCATGGAACCAAGCGATTCCGAAGAAAAAAAAACCTATCTGGATTTGCTTAAAAAAATGAAAATTGCAACCCTCTTTACGGTGCCAATTTTCATTATTGCCATGATGGAAATGGTGCATAACAATCCGTTATTTCAAATAATGGACAGCAACATGTGGAACTGGGTGCAATTTCTGTTTTCAATTCCTGTTATTTTCTATGCTGGTTGGATGTTTTTTGTACGAGCTTGGAAATCCATAATCACTTGGAATCTAAATATGTTTACCCTTATCGGAATAGGAACTGGAGTTGCATTTTTGTTTAGTATTGTAGGAATGCTGTTTCCGAATATCTTTCCGGAAGAATTTAAAACCGAACACGGAACCATTCATCTTTATTTTGAAGCAGCAACAGTAATCATTACACTGGTCTTGTTGGGACAATTGTTAGAAGCAAGAGCACATAGCCAAACCAGTGGAGCTATAAAAGCGTTATTACAATTAGCGCCAACTGAAGCTACTTTGATTGGTGAAGGGGGTGATAAAGTGATTTCCATTCATGATATTAAGAAAGGTGATTTATTACGCGTAAAACCAGGAGATAAAATTCCAGTTGACGGAAAAATAACCGATGGTGAAAGCAGTATTGATGAAGCAATGATTACAGGAGAACCAATTCCCGTTGACAAAAAGAAAGACGATAATGTAATTTCTGGAACAATCAACGGGAACAAATCATTTGTAATGATGGCAGAAAAAGTAGGTTCTGAAACATTACTTTCTCAAATTGTACAAATGGTTAACGATGCTTCTCGTTCAAGAGCACCCATTCAAAAATTAGCCGATAGTATTTCTAAATATTTTGTACCCATTGTAGTAATCATTTCAGTAATTACCTTTTTTGTTTGGGCTCTATTTGGTCCAGAACCAGCGAAGGTTTATGGATTTATAAATGCCATTGCAGTTTTAATCATAGCTTGTCCTTGTGCTTTAGGTTTAGCCACGCCGATGTCTGTGATGGTGGGTGTGGGCAAAGGAGCACAATCTGGTGTATTAATTAAAAATGCCGAAGCCTTAGAAAATATGAATAAGGTGGATGTTTTAATAACAGATAAAACAGGAACGCTAACAGAGGGAAAACCTTCGGTAGAAAAAATTTACGCATCAACTAATAACGAGGATGATTTATTGCAAAATATAGCTTCCTTAAACCAATACAGTGAACATCCATTGGCACAAGCAGTAGTCAATTATGCCAAAACAAAATCTATTTCATTAATTGGAGTCAAAGATTTTGAAAATGTTACAGGAAAAGGAGTTACAGGAACGGTTACCAATAGAAAAGTAGCATTAGGCAATAAAAAACTAATGGAACAGGTTAAGGCAACTATTTCTGACGATTTAGAAAACAAAATTATTGCAGAACAAAAACTTGGTAAAACGGTTTCTTACATTGCTGTTGATGGTGTTACAGTTGGTTTTGTTTCAATTACCGATGCGATAAAAACTTCGAGTGCAGCAGCGATAAAAGAACTAATGCTTCAAGGTGTAGAAGTAATTATGCTTACTGGTGACAATGTTAATACAGCCAAAGCAGTAGCGGATGAATTAGGTTTATCTTCCTATAAAGCAGGATGCTTACCCGAAGATAAACTCAACGAAATTAAACGTTTACAAGCAGAAGGGAAAATTGTAGCTATGGCTGGTGATGGTATAAATGATGCTCCGGCATTAGCACAAGCCAATATCGGAATAGCTATGGGAACTGGAACCGATGTAGCCATAGAAAGTGCCAAAATAACTTTAGTAAAAGGCGATTTATTAGGTATCGTTAAAGCAAAAAATTTGAGCCATGCTGTTATGAAAAACATCAAGCAAAATTTATTCTTTGCCTTTTTCTACAATGTGCTTGGTGTTCCAATTGCAGCAGGTATTTTATATCCGTTTTTTGGAATTTTATTATCTCCAATGATTGCAGCTTTAGCAATGTCTTTAAGTTCTGTATCGGTAATCGTAAATGCATTGCGATTACGCAGTTTTAAACTTTAAATGAATTATTCAATAAACAAAATGGAAAAGAATAATCAAGACTTACGATTCAAAACAAATATTAACTGTGGTGGATGTGTAGCATCTGTAAAACCTCATTTGGATAATACCATGGTATAATATGCCATTGGGAAGTAGATACAACTAAAGACAAGGTGCTTACCGTAAAATCAGAAGGAATTACACAAGAACAGGTAATTGAAACTGTACAGAAAGCAGGTTTTAAGATAGAACCATTAAACAAAGATAATTTCCTTATCCTAATACCTGTTTAGTTATTTAACTTATAACAAACACTTTAGGTAATTAACTGTATATTTATTTTAATAAGCATAAAAAGGACTATGCAGACTAGTGATTTAGACATTTTATCTATAATTCTGTGTTTGCAGTTCACGAAAGTGCAAAATATAGCAATTAAAAGAAATAATTTCATAATTTTGTAGTGTTGAAAAATTTGAGTAAACATATCAGCTTTGTCATCTTACTATGTTTGGGCTTTTTCCTAATGCCAAGCATAAGCTATGCTTGTGCAAAAAAAACAACTAAGACAGAGCAAAAGTCCTGCTCAAAAGATCAATCTGCAAAAGCAGAACATAAAAGCAGTTGCAAGGACAAGTCCTGTAAAAAATGCAAAGATGGTCACGACTGCGACGGCAATTGTAAGCACAGTTCTTGTGGATGCAGCACTTCTTCATCTTCTGTAAGCTTACCAATACCAGTAGATTTAAAAACAGCTGACCCTTTTGCTGAAATTAAAAAGCAAAAATTCGGTTTCAAAGAAGCCTACTATTCTTCAGGCTACTCTTCCATTTGGCAACCACCTAAAATAAGCTAAAACGATGGCTTGTTAACCATACGTGTGCCTTGTCGAAAGCTGAATCCAGTTTTCGCAAACTCTTCGTATATCTTATTAAATAAAAAAAAATAAAAATGAAATCAATATCAAAAATATTGATGGTAATCACCGTATTACTATCAGCTGTAAACAGTTTTGCACAAATCAAAAATGCAAAAACAGAAACCGTAAAAATATATGGCAACTGCGAAATGTGTAAAACAACCATCGAAAAAGCAGGAAATTTAAAAAATGTAGCCACAGTAGAATGGAATAAAGACACCAAAATGGCTACACTTAAATACGATGATAAAAAAACAAATCAGGATGAAATACTGAAACGTATTGCTTTGGCAGGTTATGACAGCGAGAAATTTTTGGCTCCAGATGATGTATATGCAAAATTATCCGACTGTTGCCAGTATAAAAGGGAACTAAAACCAGTTGCAAAAACCAAAGATGCAGGTATGGATATGAAAAATGAACACGCCAACCATAACCAAAGCGATATGGCTCAAAAAAACACCACTGAAACGCAAAATGTACCGCAATTAAAAACCGTTTTCGAGAACTACTTTTCGGTTAAAGATGCGTTAGTAAAAACTGATGCAGGTATCTCATCTGCAAAAGCCGCTGAATTGGTAAAAGCCATTAAAGCGGTAGAAATGACAAAACTTTCTACCAAGGAACATAACGTTTGGATGGAAGTGATGAAGGATTTAACAGCAAATGCTGAAAAAATTGCTACAACCAAAGATGTGGCAAAACAAAGAGAAACTTTCGCTTTGCTTTCTAAGAATATGTATGAATTAACTAAGGTATCAAAACAAGAAGCACCTGTTTATTATCTGCATTGCCCTATGTACAATAATGGGAAAGGTGCAAACTGGTTAAGTAAGGAAGAAGTGGTTAAAAACCCATATTACGGTTCTAAAATGCTTACCTGCGGTAGTGTGCAGGAAACTATTAAATAACAAATAAAACGCTATTGTTATGGAAAGTATGAAAAACCAACACGGAATGCAACATACCCAAAAGAGTGAAGAAAATAACCCCAATCATTCTTTAGCAATGTACAAACGTTTTGCTGTAATGGCTGTTGCAATGTTTGTAGCTATGTATTTTATTATGTATGCTATGATTGACGGTTTGCAGAACCTTATCCCCAACATCAATAATTTATATATGACCCTACTAATGGTTTCGGCAATGTTGGTAATTGAATTATGGATAATGAAAGGAATGTATCAAAACAAAAAAATCAATTGGGCAATCATAACGGTTTCCTTTGCGATTGGCATCTTTTGTTGGTTTGGTATTCGGGAGCAATTATTTGTGGGCGATAAGGAGTTTGTAAAAGGTATGATACCACATCACGCAGCAGCAGTATTGATGTCTGAAAAGGCTAAGCTTACCGACCCCGAATTGATACAGTTACAAAAAAACATACTGGAAACACAGGCACAAGAAATCGAATTTATGAAGCATAAGCTAAATGAATTTGAAAACAAATAAATAAGATAAATTTCTTCAATAATATCAAAAATGAATAAAATGAAAAATATAATTTTCTCAATCATTACATTAGTAACAGTTGCAGCGGTAACAATTTCCTGCAATCAATCTTCAAATAAAAATAGCGACCAGCAAGCTAATGATAGCACAACAATTGCTGCAATTCCGGAGTTACAATCACCTACACACAATGATACGGTAGCAACTGTTACTTCAACGGATACGTCTTCTCAAGAGGCAGAAAAATCCGATGTGAAGCAAGCTCAAAAGTTTACTATCGCACCTATAATTAAGGATTATTTGACTTTAAAAAATGCACTTGTCTCAGATAACGACCAAGCAGCTGCTAATGCAGGGAAGCAATTATTTACAACTTTAAACAATGTAAATATGAAATCCATTCCTGCCAACAAACATAAAGAATATATGGAGATAGCTGAAAATGCTAAGGAAAATGCAGAACACATTGGTGATAATGCAGGCAAAATAGACCATCAAAGAGAACATTTAGCATCATTAAGCAAAGATGTTTCCGATCTTATAGTATTATTTGGAACTACACAAAAATTATATCAAGACCATTGTCCAATGTATAACGATGGTAAAGGTGCGGTTTGGATTAGCGAAGCTAAAGCTATCAAAAACCCTTACTATGGCGGTAAAATGCTTACCTGTGGCTCTGTAAAAAAAGAGTTCTAAAATGAAGAAAGTATTAAAGATAATATTGACAATAGTGCTGTTTATTTTTATTGGAATACAATTTTATCAGCCTGCCCTTAATGTAGATAAAGGGCAGGTTTACACAACCGATTTTACCCAAGCCTATAAAATGCCTGTTCAAGTAAAAGCGATGTTTATTATGACAAAATTTTAATCAACGGAAATCATACGACCGATTTAAAAACAATTGAAGGCAAAACATTAAAAGCAGGTGATAAAGTACGATTGCGAATTTCAAACGGTGGTGCTTCGTCCTATTTTTGGTTGCGGTATGCAGGCGGTAAAATTACCGTAGTTGCAAATGACGGCAACGATGTAGAACCTGTGGAAATAGATAGATTAATCATTGCCGTTTCTGAAACTTACGATATTGTAGTCACCATTCCTGAAGATGGTGTTTCTTATGAATTTTTGGCTACTACCGAAGACAGAACACAATCTGCAAGCTATTTTGTGGGTAATGGCATCAAACAACTCATTTCTCCACTTCCCAAATTGAAATATTTTGAAGGAATGAAGATGATGAACGATATGATGAAAATGGACGGTAACCTTGACGATATGGGAATGAAAATGAGCCTGAACCAAATGGATATGAATGTGGTAATGTATCCAGAAATTACAGGCGATTCTAAGCAGAAAGAAGACCATAGCCAACACAATATGAATATGGAAAATGATCCCAACCGTTACAATGCAAATGCTTTGGGAGAAATCAAAACGCTGAATTATGCAATGCTACAATCACCATACAACACAACACTACCAAAAGATGCACCAGTAAGGGAACTCAAATTTACCCTTACAGGAAATATGAACCGTTATGTGTGGAGTATGGATAATAAAATACTTTCAGAAGTTGATAAAATACCAGTTAAGAAAGGCGAAATTCTACGAATTACCATTCATAATAACTCAATGATGCGACACCCAATGCACTTGCACGGTTTCGATTTTAGGGTAATCAATGGCAAAGGCGAAAAATCACCACTTAAAAATGTGTTGGATATAATGCCAATGGAGACCGATACCATTGAGTTTTTAGCAAACGAAGAAGGAGATTGGTTTTTTCATTGTCATATCTTATATCATATGATGGGCGGGATGAATAGAGTTTTTGCAGTTGATGACTACCAAAATCCATACTTACCCAACAAAAAACAAGCCTACAATAAATTGCAAAGAGAAAGCAATATGCCACATTTTATGGCTCAAAACGATTTTGCAACCAATGGAAATGATGGAGAAGCGATGGTTCAAAATGCAAGATGGTCTTTAGGAACGGAATGGCGTTTAGGTTACAATGATATGCACGGTTACGAGGTAGAAACTCACTTAGGAAGATATATAGGAAAAACGCAATGGCTTATGCCGTTTATTGGTTTTGATTGGCGTTATCGTAAAATGGGAATGGACGAACACGAAACGAATTTGTTTGGGCAGAAAAACGAGAAAGATACACGTAGAGCATTTAGTTTAGGTTTTATGTACACTCTACCGATGCTTGTAAACTTTCAGGCAGAAGTTTATCACGATGGAATAGTTCGTTTGTCTTTAATGCGTGAAGACATTCCTATTTCTAAAAGAGTAAGAGCAGGATTTATGGTAAATACCGATTTGGAATATATGGCAGACCTACGATATATCATCAATAAAAACATTGGCATCCGTACACACTACGATAGCGATATGGGTTTTGGAGTGGGGCTCGCACTGAATTATTAATACTATGCGCTTAAATTGAAAACCTCTGAAATTTTCAGAGGTTTTCAATTTTATTTTTAATATGGAACATCCTGTCTACTTTCATCTCCAATCTAGAACAGAAAGACCATTCTTGCCCAAATCTTTACTGTTTGTGGTCATTTTTATATTGCTTGGCAGTTTTGCTAAATGCGCTCTTAAACATTTTATTCAAATGGCTTTCATCAGTAAAATTCAATTCACCTGCTATCTCCGATATAGTCAAATCGCTGAATTTAAGCCTTGTCTGAACTAAATTAAGTTTGTATCGAATAATATAATCTTTAATAGTACTTCCGGTTTCACCTTTGAAATACCTGTTTAGATGGTCGGGAGATTTGCCGAAATGGGATGCTATACTGCTAATCTTTAATAACTCACTGTCGTAAATGTGCTGTTGTATATAAGTGGTAATTTCGTGAACCCTGCTTTTAGGATTTTCCCTTTTCGAGAATAACGAAATGTTTTCCTGTATATTTCTCGCAATTAAATGGAGCAGGAGAAAAATTATATCCTGAATAATAATTTCATCAAAAAATTGCTTTTTGTCTTTTTCTTTAATCAATTGGCTGATTAGGGCTTTGAATATATTTTTGTCTGAATTAGATACAATGTTACCCTTTACACAATGATGGTTATGAAAAATAAATTCCAATTGTTTGTACATATCGCTAACATCCGCTTTCGTTTCGCCGACCCTCCGGTTCTTTACAAAAAAGCCTTTGGTAAAATCTACGATGCAAAATCTAGTAGGTGTACTTATTTCAAAGGTGTGTTCATCTTCAGGCGTAAGCAAGAAAACATCACTCTTTGAAAATTCAAATCGGTTGTTATTTATGTTATGTATTCCCGTACCATCCAAAACGTAAATGAGTTCAAAAAAATGATGCTTATGTAAACCAGAATTATTGGATACCAGTTCCTTAATGGTAATTTCCTTATCTGTAAATAGCTGCAAAGATTTCATGCAGTAAAGCTACTGAAAAATGTCGGTTTTTTACCTGTTTTGTCCTTTCTGATTTATCTACCTTTGGTATTTGGTTTTCGAGACATATTTCAGAAACGTTTTGAAAAATACTTACTTAACAGATAAAATTATGACAGAGTTAGCAATACCAAACGACAGAGCAAAATGGTCGTTTACCGATATATGGAAAAAACACGGAGCAGCTATCATAACAGCATTATGTTTGTTGTTCATTCTTTTGGCGTGGTGGGCAGGCAAACAAAATATGCCTACCGCTGAAATTATTCTCTTTGTGTTGGCATATGTTATCGGCGGTCATCAAAAAGCCATAGAGGGATTAACAACGCTCTTTAAAGAAAGAGATTTGGATGTTGACCTTTTAATGGTTGTGGCAGCAATAGGCGCAGCAGCAATAGGCTATTGGATGGACGGGGCAATACTGATATTTATTTTTTCACTAAGTGGAACATTGGAAGACTACACGATGGAAAAAACGAATAAGGACATTAAATCCATTATGAAACTTCGTCCCGAAGAAGCCGTTTTGCTTGAAAATGGAGTTGAAAGGAAAATAAAAGTTGAAGCACTTAAAAAGGGTGATGTTATATTGGTTCGCCCTGGAGAGCGTATTTCGGCAGATGGTATTATTGTTGAAGGATATTCTGCCATTAATGAAGCCTCCATAACCGGGGAGGGTATTCCTGCGGATAAGAAAAAAGGCGATGAAGTTTTTTCAGGAACCATTAACGGCCAAGGTGCTTTGGAAATTGAAGTCACCAAACGAGCAGAAGAAACTATAATCTCCAAAATAATTCATTTAGTGCAGGAGGCACAAAATGAAAAACCACCAAGCCAGCTTTTTGTTGAACGCTTTGAGGGCATATATGCAAAGGTTGTAGTAACTGCCGCCGTATTGTTAATGACATTGCCACCATACTTATTTAACTGGACCTGGAACGATACCATATACAGAGCTATGATTTTCCTTGTTGTAGCTTCACCATGCGCTCTTGTATCATCTATTATGCCTGCCATTCTTTCGGGAATATCCAATGCTGCAAGAAAAGGCGTACTATTTAAAGGTGGCATCCACCTTGAAAATATTGGAGGTGTCAAAGTAGTTGCCTTCGATAAAACAGGAACGCTAACGTTCGGCAAACCTAAAGTGATTGATGTAGTGCCATTTTCGGGAATGAACGAGCGAGAACTTCTTCAAATTGCCGCTTCGGTCGAAACATTATCAGAACACCCGATAGCGAAAGCCATTGTACGCGAAGCGAACGATAAGCAGCTTACTCTTTCCAGACCAAAGGAATTGCAGGCTATTCATGGTTTAGGTGTTCACGGTATTTTAAACGGCAAAGAATACAAAATCGGAAAAAAAGATATTCTTAAAGATGTAAATGTTTCTGCCAACGATTTGGAAAATGCAGCCCGTCTTGAAGAACAAGGCAAAACGGTAATTTTCGTTGCTGCTGACGGTAATGCGATTGGACTACTATCGGTGGAAGACACCATCCGCCCACAAGCAAAAAATGTAATTGAAGAATTGAAATCCAAGGGAATAAAAGTAGCCTTACTAACAGGTGATACAAAAACAACCGGAAACGCAATCGCAAAACAAGCGGGTATAGATGAAGTTTATACTGAATTGCTACCGGAACAGAAAGTTGAAGCCATTAAAAAATTGGAAGAAAAATACGGTAAAGTTGCAATGGTTGGCGATGGTATCAATGACGCCCCAGCCTTAGCAATTGCATCAGTCGGTATTGCAATGGGAAGTGGAGGAACAGATGTTGCAATGGAAACTGCAGACATTATTTTGATGTCCGATAATATTGAAAATATTCCTTTTGCAATCAATCTTGGTCGTAGGGCAAGTCGGGTTATTAAACAGAATATTGTATTTGCTATAGTAGTTGCGCTTACACTTATTACCCTCAATTTTATAGGACAAGGACAAATAACACTTCCCCAAGGTGTTGTTGGCCACGAAGGAAGTACGGTGCTGGTTATTTTAAGTGGATTAAGATTATTGAGATAATGCAGAAATATAACATCGAACAATTCAATGATATTCTCCTGCACAGGAGAAGTATATACCCATATCAGTACGTGAAAGGCCAAACTATTCCTGATGAAATCATTTGGCAAATTCTCGAAAATGCAAACAGGGCGCCTAATCATAAACAAACAGAGCCGTGGCGGTTTTCCGTTTTTTCAGGCGAGGGATTAAAATATTTCGGACAATTACAGGCTGACATTTATCAAAAATTTGCAGGTGATATCTATGAGCCAGACCGCCATAAAAAGCTAATTGAATATCCATTAATGTCTTCCCATGTTATATCCATTGGAATGAAAAGAAGTGCAGCCAATAAACTCCCTGAAATTGAAGAAATTGAAGCCGTAGCCTGTGCTGTTCAAAATATGTTCCTAAGCGTTATCGCTTATGATTTGGGGTGTTATTGGACAACGGCAGGGATAACCTACTTTGAAGAAGCAAAATCCCATTTCGGTTTAGAGAGCGGAGATAAACTTTTAGGTTTTTTGTATATGGGTTACGTTGAAAAACCTGTAACTGCCATTTCAAAACGGAAACCGATAAGCAGTAAGGTAAATTGGATTGATAATATAAACGGAATTAAACTGCCCCGGCTGATGTAATGAAGAAACTGATGCTATTTCTGGTTACGATTTCTACAATTTAGTCTCCCCCCTTATTGTCTATCTCAAATTTTTTTTTATATTTGCTATAATGTTGCGAAAGAATTTTGCCATACTATTTTTAGTTGTTGCCCAAATAGTGATTTTGGGGCACGGCATTGTATCGCACCATCATCACATTGATATTGCTAATGATGGAAATCATGATGGCAACGACAACCAACATAAAAACAGTAGCGAAACACCCTTAGAGCTTGCCTTCTCGGGTTTTCTACACGCTGGTGAGCAAGTTTCCTTTACTAATTCAAGCGAAACCAGAATTGTCATTTCAAAGGACGATGTAAAATCAATTAAGGCTCTGCCTATTAATTTCTCTGCGCCCACTGAATATATAGTTGTCTATCAGAAACACACTTTTCCACCCGATAGACACCGAATATACAAATCACCTCAAAACGGAGCGCACAAACTCCGAGGACCACCCGCTTTCATCGTTGCTTAACTTTCATTCTCTGAAAGTTAGAATTTGACTTTTGCCCAATCCTTGGGCAGATTATTTCTTTTTTACAATCAAATTTTATTTAACGATGAAAAAATCATTCATTATAGCGGCATTTGCTGCACTTACATTTACAGCTTGTAATAATAGCGGAAAATCTTCTTCCGATAATTCTAATCCAGAACAGGAGCAATTGGCTCCAGCAGTTAATCAAGACAGCATTGATAAGGCTCATGGTCATTCCCATGATCCAGCGGATAATCAGGCTCCTGTTATAAATCAGGACAGCACTGATAAGTCCCCTGTAGAGCCCAACGTTAACCAAGACAGCTTAGACAAAAATCACGGACACAAGCATTAATTCTCTCGGGAATTACATATCTGTGCAAAATTGATTTTAAGAATCACATCGTGAGATGTGTGTATTGCCTATGCACATCTTCGATGTTATATGTCTCAATTAACAAAAAATCCGAAAATGAAATATATTAAAATTTTT
This sequence comes from Flavobacteriales bacterium 32-34-25, assembly GCA_002280815.1. Classification (GTDB taxonomy): domain Bacteria; phylum Bacteroidota; class Bacteroidia; order Flavobacteriales; family Flavobacteriaceae; genus Flavobacterium. The sequence goes on from NCET01000004.1 coordinate 14,375, forward strand.
CTATCAATAACCCTTCTAATATTGGGTTCAGGGGTGGCATATGCTCATGGAGTAGATGAGGATACCCAAACATTTTTAAGTGGTAATTCGGGAGTAGCTTTTGGTCCTTTCCTGTATATCGGGGCAAAACATATGCTTACCGGTTACGACCACTTGTTATTTCTTGTAGGCGTTATCTTTTTCCTTTATCGTCCGAAAGAAGTACTGTTGTATGTGAGTTTCTTTACGATTGGGCATAGTATTACTCTATTGTTTGGCGTATTGGCTGATATGGCAATCAACGCTTACCTAATCGATGCAATAATAGCTCTTTCAATTGTTTATAAAGGTTTCGACAACTTAGGTGGTTTTCAACGGTTTTTTGGACATCAGCCTAATACCAAAGCGGCAGTCTTGATCTTTGGCCTTTTTCACGGTTTCGGTTTAGCCAGTAAGCTACAAGAATTGAGTTTTGACCGAACCGGACTATTGACCAACCTGCTTGGTTTTAATATCGGTGTAGAGATAGGTCAGTTCATCGCCTTAGCCCTTGTATTATTTATTATCACCATCTGGAGAAAGTCGCCGAGCTTTTTCAAATTCTCGACAGTTACAAATATGTTGCTTATGGCAGCGGGCTTTTTATTATTCGGCTACCAGTTAGTCGGTTACTTTAACAATTAAACAATTATCAAAATGTCAGAAATAACACATAAAATTTTAGATAAAAAATCTATCATAAAGCAGGTAATCATTGCTTTATTTATTGGAGCGACACTTCTTGTAAGTGCGGTATTACCAGCAGAATACGGTATAGATCCCTTAGGAATTGGAAAGGCAACTGGATTTAGTAAATTATATGTAGCAGAAGAAGGCACAGAAAACTTGGCTTCAGGGCCCCACAAGATATTGAAACTGGAAAATGTAGGTTCTCCGGCCGATGTGGCAAAACCTGATGCCGCAAACAATCCTGCACCTGCTACACAACTGACAGAGCGAACAGATGAAGTAAGTGTTATCATTCCTGCAGGCAAAGGACTAGAGTACAAAGTAAATATGCTGAAATACGGACAGTTAAAGTATGAGTGGATTACCGATAAAGGTGAATTGTACGTTGATTTTCACGGCGAAGTAAAGGATAACAGCAACTATTTTGAAAGCTATACGATTGCCTATTCTAACAATATGGCGGGATCGTTGATATCTCCATTTGAAGGTCCGCAGGGTTGGTATTTCAAAAACAATTCAAATGAGGATATTACTGTCAAAATCAAAATGAAAGGACAGTATCTCCTTAAACAATAAAACTTTAATAATATTATGATATGTTAAATAGCATCATCCATTTTTCAATAAAGAATAAGTTGGTAATAGGATTATTTACCTTGGCATTAATTTGCTGGGGTACTTATTCCTTGACCAAACTTCCCATAGATGCCACACCTGATATTACAGACAATCAGATAATGGTGATTACCGTGTCGCCTACATTGGCGGCACAGGAGGTGGAACAGCTCGTAACTTTTCCCGTAGAACAGACGATGGTCAGTATCCCCGGGATAAAAGATATGCGTTCCTTTTCTCGTTTCGGCCTATCCATTGTAACCATTGTATTTAAAGAAAAGGAAGACATCTATTGGGCAAGGCAACAGGTGCAAGAGCGTCTGGCTATTGCCTCAAAAAATATACCTGAAGGTGTAGGAACCCCAGAGATGGCTCCGCTAACCACCGGTTTGGGTGAAATTTTTCAATATTCTATTCATGCCAAGAAAGGGTATGAAGATAAGTACGATGCCACTGAATTAAGAACCATTCAGGACTGGATCATTAAACGACAGCTATTGGGAACTCCCGGTGTAGCTGAAGTGAGTGGCTTTGGTGGATTTGTAAAACAATACGAAGTAGCTATCGAACCGGACAGGCTTGCCAGTCAGAATATCAGTATCTCCGATATTTTCACCGCATTAGAGAAGAACAACCAGAACACCGGTGGCGCTTATATTGATAAAGGCCCGAATGCTTACTTCATCCGAAGCGAAGGTCTGGTAAAGAATATCGAGGAAATAAAAAAAATAGTTGTAAAAAACGAAGCAGGTGTACCCGTACTTTTGAGAGATGTAGCCGAAGTTCGTTTTGGAAATGGTCCGAGATATGGTGCAGCCACCCGTAATGGTGAAGGCGAAACTGTAACAGGAGTGGTAATGATGCTGAAGGGGGCTAATTCATCTGAAGTAATTACCAATGTAAAGGCAAAAGTTGCAGAAATAGAAAAGAGCTTACCGGAAGGTGTAGAAATAGAACCTTTTCTTGACCGAAAAAAACTGGTGGACGGGGCTATTTCAACCGTTTCAACAAATCTTATTGAAGGTGCATTGATTGTAATTTTTGTGTTAATCCTTTTCTTAGGAAACCTGCGTGGCGGTCTTGTTGTAGCTTCGGTAATTCCGTTGGCAATGCTGTTCGCTATATCTATGATGAACATCTTCGGGGTATCGGGTAACTTGATGAGTTTAGGAGCAATAGACTTTGGTATTATCGTGGATGGTACGGTTATCATTGTTGAAGCGGTGCTCCACAGGATAACGGGAAGCAAAGACAGGTATGGAGGCGTGGCTAAACTAACGCAGGATCAGATGGATGAAGAAGTATATCAATCATCCAGCAAAATACGTTCTGCGGCAGCATTCGGTGAGATTATCATTTTAATCGTGTATCTACCATTATTGGCATTAGTAGGTGTAGAAGGCAAAATGTTTGGACCAATGGCACAAACAGTTTCTTTTGCTATTTTAGGAGCATTCCTACTTTCGTTTACCTATGTTCCTATGATGTCTGCTTTAGTCTTGAGCAAGAAGACAACACATAAGGAAAACTTCTCTGACAAAATGATGAAGGCCATTCAAAAAGTCTATACGCCTATCATTGAAGGGGCAATGAAAAGAAAAGCATTAGTTGTTTCTATCGCAGTAGGACTTTTTGCAATTACGTTGTTTGCCTTCAACCGTATGGGTGGAGAGTTTATTCCCCAACTTGATGAAGGAGATTTTGCGGTGGAAACGAGGGTTCCTGTAGGAAGCTCTATCAACCAGTTGATAGATGTTTCACAAAAGGCCCAAACTATATTATTAAAAAATTATCCCGAAGTAAAACAGGTAGTAAATAAAATCGGTTCCGGCGAGATACCCACAGACCCGATGCCTATTGAAGCGGGCGATATGATTGTTGTGTTGAAGCCAAAAAAGGAATGGACAAGTGCCAAAGACAGAGAAGAACTGATAGAAAAAATGCAGACTTCACTTTCTGTAATTCCTAATGCTACTTTCAGTTTTCAGCAACCGATACAGATGCGTTTTAATGAGTTGCTTACAGGAGCAAAGCAGGACGTGGTGTTAAAAATATATGGTGAAGATCTGGATGTGCTTTCTGACCTTGCTACCGATGTAGGAAGAAAAATAAAGAATGTTGAAGGTGTAGAAGATTTATATGTAGAAGAAATTACAGGATTACCGCAAATAAGCATACAGTTCAATAGAGATAAGATAGCACAATACGGAATGAATATCGAAGACGTAAACACTGCTATTGAAACAGGTTTTGCAGGTAAGGCTGCAGGTTTGGTATATGAGGGTGAAAGACGTTTTGATTTAGTTGTACGATTGGACAGCGCATCAAGAACAGACATTACGGACGTTCAAAATTTATTCGTAAGCACCCCAACTGGTCAGCAAATTCCTTTGAGCGAGGTTGCCAATATTTCTTATAAACCCGGTCCTGTACAAATTCAGAGAGATAACGCTAAAAGACGAATTACACTTGGTTTTAATGTGAGAAACCGGGATGTGAAAAGTATCGTAAACGATATTCAGGATATTGTGCAAGCAAAGATAAAAATGCCTTCTGGATATCATATAACTTATGGCGGACAATTCAAAAATCTTGAAGAAGCCAACGCTCGTTTAGCGATTGCACTGCCCGTGGCTTTACTATTAATCCTCTTGTTATTGTACTTCACTTTCCGTTCTGTTAAACAGGGACTGCTCATATTTACAGCTATTCCTTTGTCTGCAATAGGAGGAGTATTTGCTTTACTTATCAGGGATATGCCTTTTAGCATTTCGGCAGGTGTAGGTTTTATTGCCTTGTTTGGTGTAGCTGTATTAAACGGAATTGTACTCATAGCAGAGTTTAACCGGCTGGCTAAAGAAGGTGTTACAGATATTTATGAAAGAGTGCGCATAGGCACTCGGGTAAGATTAAGACCCGTACTGATGACTGCAGCTGTAGCCTCATTAGGCTTTTTGCCTATGGCATTGTCCAATTCTTCAGGAGCCGAAGTACAACGTCCGCTGGCAACAGTGGTTATCGGAGGTTTGATAACAGCAACGATATTAACCCTTGTTGTGCTTCCTGTTCTGTATATCTATTTCACAAAATCATCATTAAAAATGCATAAAACAAAAGCTTTACCTACGGCTATACTGGTATTAGGCTTTTTCTGCTTGCCGTCTGTTATGAAAGCACAAGTAACCCCAAACCCTGAAACCAGAGTTTTGACCTTGCAGCAATCCATTGATGAAGCGTTGAAGAATAATAACAACATCAAAATAGCAGAGTATAATATCAATGTTCAACAGGCATTGAAAAAAGGAAGTATTACCATTCCCAAAACAGAACTTTCCTATACGCAGGGAGTGGTGAGTAATCCTACCATTAATGATAACCTGATAAATGTTACTCAACGTTTGGATTTCCCTACTGTTTACAGCAACCAGTCCAAATTGGCACAGGAAAAAATACTCAGCAGCGAAAAATACAAAGAGGTAACCGAAAACAGCCTTGTAGAAAACGTAAAACGAGCTTACCTGCAATACCAATATACATTGGAGAACAGACAATTATTACTGCAACAGGATAGTGTTTATACAAAGCTAAGTAAGGCAAGTAATGCAAGGTATAGAACGGGTGAAAGCACAAACCTTGAAAATGTTACTTCAGCAGTCCAATCAAGACAAATTCAGAATGAACTGGAAAAGAATAAAACCGATATAAAGATTGCCAAGCAACTTTTACAGACTTTGCTCAACACAACGGATGATATTAGCATTGCAGACACAGCATTAACTGCAAAGGAAATTTTATTGCCTTTTGATAATATTTCTGCTGCCAATAATCCAATCATTCAATATCTGCAACAGGAAATCAATGTGAGCCAAAGGGAAATATCGTTACAAAAAAGTAAAATGTTGCCGGATATTATATTGGGTTATAACGGACAAACATATAAAGGTTTACAAACGATAAACGGTATTGACAAGACTTACACAGGGAAAGATAGGTTTAACTTCTTCCAGATTGGTTTAGGCATTCCCATATTTCCGGGCGGTTATAAATCAAAGGTAAATGCAGCTAAAATCAACGAGCAAATTGCACAAAAACAGGTAGAACTGACAACAACGAACCTGAACGGGCAATTAAAGGAGCTGGCACAGGAATATATAAAATTTCAGAAGTCTATAAACTATTATCAGACCCAGGCTTTGCCGCAGGCAGACCTGATTATAAGTAATTCGGATAAGAGTTTTAGAAATGGTGATATTTCCTATACGCAATATCTGCAAAATCTTACGCTATCCAATAATATCCATTCAGAGTATATAGATAACCTGTATAATTTCAACCGGGTAGTTATTTCCATAGAAGCAATCTTAGGCAAAAATTAATCATTAAAAAATCCAGAATAATGAATAAGTCATTTAAAAAATATATACTATTCCTATTACTATCAGTAATAGTGGTTACGTCCTGTAAGGATAAAAAGGAGGCGGCTACCGAACAAGCCCCGACTGAAAGCAAAGCAGATACCTCTTCTTCGGTTAGACAAATTACGTTTACCGCAGACCAGTACAAATTATCTTCAATAGAAACAGGCTCCATTGAGTTAAGGAACCTAAGCAATATTATTAAGCTAACTGGAGTTATTGAAGCTGAACCCAATAGTGTAGCCACAGTGTCAGCACCATTAGGCGGTTATATAAAAACAGCAGGATTATTGCCTGGTCAATTTGTGAAAAAAGGGCAGCAATTAGCCACAATTGAAAACCCAGAGTTTATTAATATCCAACAGCAATATTTAGAAAGCATCAGCAGACTGGAATATCTATCGCAAGAATACAAAAGACAGCAGGAATTGAGAAATGAAGATATCAATGCAGCTAAGACCTATCAACAGGTAAGTTCCGATTACAATGTAATGAAAGCCAGAATTGCAGGCTTGGAACAGCAAATGGCACTTATTGGTATTCGCAGTTCAACTCTAAAAAGCAGCAATAAAATTTCCAGAACTGCGGGCATTTATGCACCCATTTCAGGTTATATCAAAACAAGCAATACCAATATAGGTAAATACGCCGCACCTACTGATGTATTGTTTGAAATAATGGGCACAGATGCGCTACATCTTGCTTTAAATGCATTCGAAAAAGACTTAGGGAAAATTCAGGTTGGGCAAACCGTTAAGTTTTCGCTCTCCAACGAAAATGATTACCGCCACATAGGAAAAGTGTTTCTGGTAGGTCAGGCTTCGGATGATAAAAAAATGATACCTGTAAATTGCCATTTTACCAAAGATGCAAAAATGTTGCCGGGTATGTATGTAAAAGCTTGGCTTGAAGCAGGAACGGAACAAAAAAGTGCCGTACCAAATGATGCCATTGTACAGTTGGAAGGTTTGGATTACATTATTATTCAATCTTCGGAGAACAAAGATGGTTATACATTCCAGTTAATACAGGTAGCCAAAGGTGTAGAGCAGGAAGGATATACCGGCATAGAATTACCGTCAACAACAAATCCTCAAAAAATAAAAATAGTCACCAAAAATGCCTACACTATTTTATCAGCGATTAAAAACGCCGAAGAAGAAGAAGAAGAAGAGTAATGAAATTATGATCTGCTTTATGAAAACCTAAAGAAATAGAGGGGATTTGTACCTTCACCTCATAAATATTAGACGCTTATTGATGAGTGTAAATATTTTGGCATGTTGCTATTGAAGCCTTCCCTTTCTGAGGTAGTCAAAAGAAAAGTCTGCTAGTCCCGGTAACAATTATTCAATTATTACCAGTTACACTGTTTTAAAATTCTATTTAGCTCTTTAATTTTAAAGAGCTAAATATTATATAAAATAAATGAAAAAATGCTCGGCTAAAGAGATAAAATATGACATTATACCTTTTACAAAATTTTGTTCATTACTCGTTGCATCTTTTGTTGCCGGGTTTAATAGCTTTCTTGTTTTACAAAAAGGAATGGAAGCGTGTTTGGATTATTCTGCTGTTGACAATGGCAGTAGATATTGATCATCTGTTTGCTGACCCAATATTTGACCCAACCAGATGTAGTATTGGATTTCATTTTTTACATTCCTATTATGCATTAATCGGCTATATTTTATTTTTTGTGTTTGGTAATAAAATAATCAGAATTGTCGCACTTGGTTTATTACTTCATATGGCAACTGATTTCCAGGACTGTTTGTGGTAACAATAATTCTTAAAATACTATTTTAAGAATTATTTAAAACAGTTAAACATTCATTCATGTTCGAAAATAAATCTATGAAAATATTAATGAAGTAGCTACTAAAGGAGAAGATTATAGGGGGATATAAAGTGCCCTTTCGGTATCAAACCATCAAACACTTTAATATTATACTACTTCAAACAATTATATAATTTTTGAAAAAGGAGCAATTAATGCTGTTTTTGGTTTCTAGATAATAAACAAAAAAATATAATAATGAAAAAGATTTCACAACACTTTAAACATTCATAAATGAAATATAAAACATATGATTTTCTCGGTGCTTCAGCTGCAACTCTCTGTTTGGTACATTGCTTGATTTTCCCTGTACTTGTAATTATACCGATAGGCATTTCTCATAGTCCATATATTGATTTCGTCTTTTGGATCATTGGAAGCATTTTGGCATTCAAAGTTTGCAAAAAAGAAAAAAGTATGCCAATCAGTATTCTTTTTGTTGTTTCGTTGCTTGCTATTTTAACTTCGATAGTGATTGATTTTGTTTTGCATATCCATCTTCCACTTATATACTTCGGCTCTGTCGGACTTATAATTGGACATATTGTAAATCATCGCAGAGCACATGCTTAACATAAGGATAAATATTTAACGAAGCCGTATTAAATTTAAAGAATATCATTACCAATGGGAACAAACGCAATTACAGAGCCATTTAAAGCTTTGCGAAATACAATTTTCGCAAAGCTTTATTTTGCCCAAATAGCAAGCCTTTTCGGGGATGCTTTTACGTGGCTCGGTTTGGCTTTGCTTACCTACGAGATAAGCCCCCAAAACGCAGCCACCATATTAGCAACAGCCCTTACATTAAGGGTAACGGCATACATTATCTTTTCGCCTTTTGCGGGTGTTGTATCAGAAAAGTTTCAACGCAAGCAGATATTGGTTATCACGCAGGTTGCAAGAATGACAATCGTCTGTATGCTACCTTTCGTTAATGCCGAATGGCAATTGTACGGATTGATATTTGCATTGAATGTATTTGCGGCATTTTTTACACCAACTTACAGGGCTATTATTCCACAGATAGTTCAAAAGGAAATATACAGGGAAGCCAATGGCTTATCAATGGCTACATTTCAGTTATTGAGTGTTTTCGGACCCGCACTGGCAGGTATTTTAGCGGTATGGCTGGGGCCTACACAAATATTCTTCGTAAATGGTGTAACCCTACTCATCGCTATACTTATCATTATTACTATTCCCAAAGCAGCATTGCAGAAAGGTGTAATCAAAGAAAATACAACATCCAAAAATACGTGGAACGAAGTATTAAAAGGCATCCGATTACTATTCGGGAACAAAATTGTTCGTTTCGCTTTGAGTATCGAGTTCATATCAGCTATTGCGGGTGCTATGGTCTTGGTAAATACCATAGGTTTGGTTAAAACTTCCTTGCAATTGGATGACGAACACTACGGTTGGATAATGTCAATCTTCGGTGTGGGCGCAGCTATTACGGCTTTCCTATTAGGAAGTTTAGATAAATCGAAAACACGAAGCATCTCCCTTATAAGCGGTGCAATGTTGGTAGGAATAGCCATTAGCTTTGCTAATTTTCTGCCATACAACGGACTAATGTTTTTATGGGTTTTAGCAGGTATCGGGCAAACATTAGCAGATATGCCGTCCGAAACGCTAATCGGCGAAAATATCGAACCAAAAGACCAAGGTAAGGTATATGGTGCTCATTTCGCATTTTCCCATTTATGGTGGGCAATAGCCTATCCCATAGCGGGATTTTTAGGCACACAATTCCCCGATAGAGAGTTTTTGTATGGCGGGATTACCACAATTGTTTTAGCAATTGTAGCTATTCTGCTGATTAGAAAGCCAGCAAGTAAATCAATATAAAAATTGCCTGAACGAAGGGAATTTGGACATTTATAAAGTAGCCCGAGTATTAATATTTCAAGATAACCAAATGGATAAATTTTATAATGAAACACTATATAAGCTGGAAACAGAAATCAACGAGTTGGAGATTGAAACCGATCACTCTATTCAACGGATAGAAGCCGTTATAGGTATCATTCTAAAGTGCTTGTCGGAAGTAAAGGAATATGTTTTAAAAAGAGGATTTAAGAATATTGGGGAAGAAATCCATTTTTTCAAACATCAGAAGCCTGTTATTGTTTCAAAACTTATTTACTACAATGCCATATATAAAATCGAGGCGAAAAAGCCTTATGGAGCAAAACCAATCAGAAAATATCTTAACAAAGAACTAAAAAAACTCAAAGGGTTCTTTCACAACAACATTGATTTTTATAAATATTACCGCAGTAATAACTCCTTTCTTGACGAAAGATTTTTTGTTCGTGGCAAACACGATATAAAACTATGGTTGGACACAATTTATTTTGAAACGGACCAAAGCTTCTCTACATCCCACGATTATAAAGTAGCTAAAATCATAGCCAATGATTTGATACAGGTTTACATTGAAAACCAATTGAATACTAAAAATTATAATAAGATTTCTCATGAATCTCCTTTAAACTGGACTGGTAACAAAACAGCATTAACCGAATTGATTTACGCATTATATTCACTAGGCGTATTTGAAAACGGAAATGTTGACATAAAGCTTATCTCCAAAACTTTTGAAAGAACCTTTAATATTGACTTAGGGGATTTCTATCATACATTTATGGAACTTAAATCCCGGAAGATAAACCGAACAAAATTCCTTGACAGCCTCCGAGATGCATTGATTAAGAAAATGGATGAACAGGACGAAATGTAGCTAACACTATTATAATACACCTCTTGGTAAATGAATACCTTTTGTGTGTACTCTATTTTCTGAAACCGATGCAACTTCTTTCTGTTTTTCGGTTTGTTCCGCAGGTTCTTCTTTGCGTTCTGGTGTAATGGACAACTGTATTTTTCTATCGATAGAAGCCAATTCTGTTTTCAATTCGCTTAATCTACTTTCCTTTGTCCAAGTACCTTTAACTATTTCCTGAAGTATCGGTAAATCTTTTTTCAGTTCCGTAATTTTCTTTTGTTCCTGCTCGATATAACCAGGGAGTTTTTCCAATGCATTGAGAAAGTTCGTAGATGCCAATTTTGCATCGCTGGCAATGATACCATTATTATAAGTGTATTTGATATTACCTTCGCCCTGCACCAAAAAGCGATTTATTCTTATATCCACGCCCTCTTTTTCGGATATTTCGGTTTTAACCAACAACGTAAATCCATATAAAGTACCTATTTCTTCATACTGACCTCCTGTGCGGAATTTGTCTGCAATCTGGTTGAGTTTGGCACCAATCTGTTTCATATCCGCATTGGGCAACAAACCATCCAATAAAACAGGGTTTGCAATAGTATCGTCCAAATTTTTCTGTATGCGTTGTTGCAGGTTCTTCCAATCGAGGCTCATCCGTTCCAATCGTGATTGAGCGCTTTCCAACATAGAAGTAACATCTTCCAACTTATATTTATTAGTTTTAAGCTGGTCTATAAAAAGTTGCTTGTTGTACAAGAGATTGAACTTATAGCTATCCAACGATTTTTCTGTAGCATAAATAATTACATCCACTTTATTGTTTGCGAAATGCTTGGCAATTTCATTACCCTTTCGTATTGCTCTTCCATCCCTTTGGGTAAGGTCGCTTGGTCGCCAAGGCGTATCTAAATGATGAACTGCAACGGCTTTTTTCTGTGCATTCACGCCAGTTCCAAGCATACTTGTAGAACCGAAAATCACACGAATTTTACCCTCGTTCATATCCTTGATAAGTCCTTTACGCTGGTTATCGTTTTTGGCTTCCTGTATAAAACGGACTTCGTGTGCCGGAATACCGTGATTTTCCACAAGTTTGCGTTTTATTTCAGAATATACATTCCATTCGCCAGGCTTGTAGGTGCCGAGGTCGGAAAAGATAAACTGTGTACCTTTCTGTGCATTGAATTTGTTGTAATATTTCGCAATGTTTGTCGCACAATGGGATGCTTTATTGTCGGGATGGTCATCATATCTACCGCCAACCATTCGCATATCTAAAGACATTTTTCGGGCATAGTCGGTAGCGATAAGCATTTTTGCTTTTTCTTCTCGTTGCGATAAAGGTGCTCTTCCCAGCAAAGTCGCATTACCCGATTTTGCAAAATCCATCAGATTTTGGATAAATGCTGTCTGGTCGGGCGTTGGTGGAATGTTATACAGTATTTCGTTCTTTTCAGGGCGGTCAATGCCAATATCTTTTGCCGTTCTGTAATCTGTAATTTCAGAGTAGAATTGTGCCAATTCTGGCACTTTAATAAAGTATCGGAAACGTTCTTTTGCTACAATATTGTTGGCAACCGAGAATTCATAATCCGTAGTTTTTCTTGCATAAATAGCAGACCACGCATCGAAACAGTTAATCCCTTGCTTTTCCAACGCTCTTGGTCTCAGGTATTTGAATAAAAGATACAATTCCGTAAGTGAATTACTGATTGTTGTTCCGGAAAGGAAAGTCGCACCCATATCCGCTTGTATTTTGTCTTGAATGGTTCGAATTGCAAAAAGCAGGTTCATTGCTTTTTGGCTTCCATCTACATTTCCCAATCCTGCAACCCTTGTGTGGCGTGTGTTGAACATCAAATTTTTGAATTGATGGCTTTCG